>JAFZET010000075.1 GCA_017560565.1 Clostridia bacterium
ACTGGGAACCGACGCATATTCTCTGTGCCAGAAAAGATGCACCGTATACGGATCCCATGGGATGTGTATGGTACACCACGGACGATGGACTTACCGGAACGGTGAAAGGGCATCCGCTGGAAAACTGGTCTGCCTTTGGAACCACATGGACAATGCCGGATCCCGAAAAAACAGACGGATTGTACCTGACTGATCTTGCCGGACAACTGGAGTGGTTTGCGGATATGCGCAAAAACGGCAGAACATTCCGGGGCGGTCTGCGGCATGGACATACATTCCTGCAGCTTTCCGACCTGCGGGGGTATGAAAACCTGCTGTGCGACATGGCGGAGGAAGAACCGCTTCTGGATGAACTGATAGATCAGCTCTGTCAGTTCAACCTTGCGCTGGTGCGGCGGATGATTGACAGCGGATGCTGTATTTCCATGGGCTATCCGGAAGATCTGGGGATGCAGGTGGGGCCGATGCTGTCACCGGAGATGTTCCGCCGCTACATCCAGCCGTCCTACCGGAAGCTGATGAAGCCGGCACATGATGCAGGGATCCCGATCCATATGCACTCCGACGGCGATATCCGTGATCTGGCGGACGATCTCATTGAAAGCGGTGTGGAAGTCATGAACCTGCAGGATCTTGTGAACGGTATCGACTGGATCGCTGCACGATTCCGGGGAAAGACCTGCGTGGAACTGGACATTGACCGGCAGTTTGTTACGCCGTATGGGACACCGGCGGAAGTGGATGCACTGATCCGGGAAGAAGTGGAAAAACTGGCGCTTCGTGACGGAGGACTGTGCATGATTTACGGTATGTATCCCGGTGTGCCTCTGGAAAATGCAAAAGCACTTATGGATGCTATGGAAAAGTATATGTTCTGGTTTGACTGACGTTTTTTTCGGATGAAATGGAAACCGCATCTGAACATACTGGAAGCCGCATATACACGGAGAGGGTTTGTCGTCTGGATAGTACAGATGGCAGACCCTTGTGTTTTGCATTTCTGCAGGGATCATTGGAATAGACGGGATTCCTGTACCGTTTCTTCTCCCATTGCAGGTGGGCTTCTATTGTGAATTTTTTGTAATCACTCCGGATGGCATTGAAATAACCGAAAAAATGTGGTAAAATATGTATGATATGATTACACAAATATGGCATTGCAGGAGAACCAATGAAATTTGATCTTGAAGTAAAGCAAAATCTCATATTCATGGCTGTCGGATGTGCGGTTTGTTCCGTGCTGACGATGTTGGGTGCCTGGTTGTTCGGACAGTTTACGCTTCCCGTACTGCTGGGATGTATTGTCGGCGGGCTTCTGTCCTTCGGGAATTTTTTCTTCATGACCGTGGGCATTATCATGGCACTGGAAACGGGCGTGGAAAAAGAAGCCAAACGGAAAATGCGGGATTCCCGGATTATACGAACGGTTATTATGCTGGGTGTGATTGCGCTGACCATTCTTTTCCCACATTATGTACATTGGCTGCCGGTAATTCTGTCCACGTTTTATCCCCGGATTCTTATTATCGCAAAGGGGTACTGGGATTTCTGGCGGCACAGAAACGATCCGGTGACAGAGGTGCAGCCTGTGGAAGCGGAAGACGAAAATGCGGACGGATTCGAGAAATTCGTGGGGCATTTCGCAAAAGGGGAGATCCCCGGTGCGCAGCAGAAAGAAGAACAGAATAAGAAGTAAAGGATTTGGGTAATACTTATGGATTCCATCAGCATCACAGGTGCGAAAATATATTTTGAAATCCCCATTTTCGGCGGGATTCCCATCACCGAAACCCAGGTGAAT
>JAFZET010000076.1 GCA_017560565.1 Clostridia bacterium
CAAGACCCGAGAAGACCACGCCAATACCATGAACCAGCTTTTCTCCAGCTATGCAAGAGGCAGAGAAGCCAAGGAACTGATGGTGGTACTGGGCGAAGCGGCACTGACCCCGGTGGACAGACTGTATGCAAAGTTTGCGGACGCCTTTGAAGAACGGTACATCAACCAGGGCTTCTATGAAAACCGTACCATTGAACAGACGCTGGATATCGGCTGGGAACTGCTGAAGCTTCTGCCCAGAGCGGAAATGAAGCGTATCAAACCGGCGATTCTGGACAAGTACTGGCCTGTTGAGGCAGAATAAGGTATGGTTAAGGGAAAAGAAAACGACTGTGGAAGGGAGGTCTGAGTTATGGCGGAGATTCGTGTGAATCCTACCCGGATGGAGCTGAAAAAGCTGAAAACCAAGCTGATCACCGCCCGCCGGGGACATAAGCTGCTCAAGGACAAGCGGGATGAGCTGATGCGGCAGTTTCTGGAAATCGTAAAGGATGCCAAGGAGCTGCGTGCGGCACTGTGTGAGCAGTTTGCCGATGTGGGCAAGGGGCTTGCGGAAGCGGCGGCGGAAAGCGATGAACGGATGCTGACCGAAGCACTGATGCTTCCCACAGCCGGAGGTGAGCTGACTGTGGACACAAAGAACGTCATGAGCGTCATCGTGCCCCGGTTTGACTATAAAACAACCGGTCATACCACAGGCCCGGCCTACGGTTTTGCCTTTACCAGCGGGGAAATGGACAAAGCGGTGGATGCTGTCAGCGCCACGGCGGCGGAGCTGATCCGTCTGGCGGAACTGGAAAAAGCGGCAACCCTGCTGTGTGCGGAAATCGAGCGTACCAGACGCCGTGTCAATGCCTTGGAGTATATCATGATCCCCCAGTATGAGCGTGCGATCAAGAGTATCTCCATGAAGCTGGACGAAAACGAGCGAGGCAACCAGACCCGGCTGATGAAGGTCAAGGATATGATGGTAGCAGCACAGCTGCAGTCCAGACAGATGGACGACGAAGAATAAAGAGAAAACCTCCTGCGGTTTCCGATGGATGTATCGGATGGACTGCGGGAGGTTTTTTGTGTTGTATCGGATGGAGAAATTACCGCAGCCGCAGGATCATCATTTCCCCGGCTTCCAGACGGAAGTGCAGGGTGTTTCCATCCCGGTGCAGATCGGCGTCAGCCAGCAGTACATCCGCTTCTGCATTGGCATCCTGCAGTGTTACGGTAATGTCCTGACCGTAAGCCGGGTCTTTCCGTTCCCCGTTCTGCACAGAGCGCAGTACACCTTTGTTGTTGATAAAGGTCACAGCATACCCGCCGTCCATGGAATCCATCAGCCAGTGAACCTTGCCGGAAACCGTAAACGGTACCAGTCTGTCCTGCAGGGTCAGCAGTTCTGCCTGCATCCGGTCAATATCACTGCCGTCAATGATCCGGTCAGGGGAGAGGGGCAGTGTATGGCCGGTCAGATTCACGAAATACCGGTATCTGCTGTCCATGCCGGGCGTGTCTTCATAGACGATATCAAACAGATCCCCCAGAGGATTGTTGGTCAGGGAACGCCATTCCGTATCTTCCCCGGCGTGGGCTGTGTCAGGATCAAAATAGATCTTCCAGATCGCTTCGTAAATGTGCCATTCTTTTGCGTGGTCTTCCATGTAGGGCAGTTCCTCGTAGAACCGGAAATAGTTGGTGTCATGGGCAATGGCATTGATGTTGAGCATTTTCAGCTCTTTCGGCAGTACGATGGCAATGGGAGTGTACAGCTCACCCAGTTCCGGATGGGCGTGGGTGAAGTCGAGGAAATCCTTCTTGATCTGTCCGTAGGGTGTGATCTCAAAGTCCTGCCAGTCGTAGAAGGTGTTGCAGGCCCCCCATTCTTCGCTGAGCCAGGAAGCACCAGCCAGATAAGCGTAATAGAACACACGGCGCAGCAGGGAGAGGGAGCTTCCTCCGAATTCTCCGGCAGGCTTGTAGGTGTCCGCTTCCCCTTCGTTTTTTCCCCACTCGGTATGGTTGTCACGCTTGAAATAACAGCAGGAGAAGGGAATACCGCCCCAGGGCTCCTGATATGCGCCGAAGGGAAGACCTTTGCCACGCATCATGCCTCTGACCAGTGCCAGCTGAACCCGTACCATAGGCGTCTGTTGACCGATTTCCGGCATCTGGCAGGTGATGCCCAGTTCGTCTTCCAGCCGGGTCGCCATTACACAGCTGTCGGCAATCATCAGCGGCTGGGGTGTTCCGTCAGCGGCGGTCATGCGGCGGGTGAAGATTTTCCGCACAGATTCCAGAAAAGCGGCGGGATCGTTCAGATCGGGGGTGTCCAGCCACTGCTCAACGGTCTGGGATTCAATGTACAGATGTCCGTCCGGATCGGGGAAGGTTTTCAGAATGTTGGCGGCAATCCCCTCTGCCGTGGTGGGACGGGCAGCCAGTACTGCCGGTGTCAGACCCTTGTAGGTACCGTAGTCCCCCAGAAGTTTGTGATAATCGGAGATGAAGTTGGATACCGTTTCGTGCATCTGGAACCCCAGAAACCGCTCGCCATACCGTTCTCCCCAGTATCGGATCAGCGCCGGATCGTTGTCATAAAAATACAGCCGGCTGCCTCCCTGAATCCGGTCAACGTAGAAATACCGGTTCGCTTCTGCGGCGATTCTGTCCACCGTACCGCCGGGCTTTGCCGCTTCGTTGAACATATAGGAAGGATGGACATTGGCACAGTATGCCAGCTTGATGCCGCTGGTATCGTCAATGAACCCCCGCTTTACCAGACCGTCCCAGAAGGGCGTGTCGGGAATGTATGTATGGATGAAAGAAAACATAAAAATCTCCCGTGATCTGCTTGAGTTTTGTGGCATCATTATAGCAAATCACAGGAGGCTTGTCAAGTTAAACCAGCATGGGTGTTCCGTTTTCCATCCGGTAAACCCGATCGCCGTAGGGCAGCAGGCTTTCGTCGTGTGTCACCATCAGGATGGTCTGCCCGAACCGATCGTGTGCCTGTTTCAGCAGTGCGATCAGCTCTCCGGCAGATTTTTTGTCCAGATTCCCTGTGGGTTCATCGGCGAAGAGCACATCCGGCTGGGTAATCATGGCTCTGGCAACGGCAACTCTCTGGCATTCGCCCCCGGACATTTCCGAAGGCAGATGCTCCAGCCGGTGGGTGATCCCCAGCGAACCGCACAGCTCTTCAAAGAATTTATCGTTCACCGGACGTTTCCCGATGAGCAGAGGGGAGAGAATGTTTTCTCTGGCGGTGAGTATGGGCAGCAGGTGGTAGCTCTGGAACACGAAGCCGATCTTTTCGTTCCGGAGTTTTGCCCGCTGTCTGTCGTTCATCCCTGCCATGTCCTCGCCGCCGATGATGACCTTTCCGGCTGTGGGTACATCAAACCCGGAGAGCACATTGAGCAGGGTGGATTTCCCCGAACCGGACTTGCCGCACAGGATCAGAAATTCTCCCCGGCGGACGGACATAGATACGTCTTTCAGAGCGTAGATGGTTTCTTCCCCCTGTTTATACAGCTTGTTGACGCCTTCACAGCGCAGAATGATATTGTCTGTCATGCTCTCTCCTTTCTCATTCCCGTTCCTTGACGGACTGTGCCAGTGGGACTGCCAGCATATTTCGGACTGTCTTCCGGGATGCCAGCCATGCCGTACCGCCATACAGCAGATACAGAATTCCGCAGGTGATCAGATAATACACCAGTCCGTCATACAGGGCGTGCAGTGCGCCTATGACGATCTCACCGGTCAGCGGATCTTTGCGGAAGCCGAAATCCGCATTGCCCGTCCAGAACAGCAGAACCATTACCGGATACAGAACCGGGATGACCCAGCGGAAGATACTGCTCGCATACGCCCGACCAAGTGTCAGGATATCCTCGTCCGCCAGCCCCAGTGCCCGGAGAACCGCAAATTCGTTCCGGCGTCGGAAAAGCTGGAAGTCGATGGTACTGCCGATGACTGCGGCAGCACAGAGCATCAGATACACCACCTGCGCCAGTGTAAACAGGGTAATAAATGCGTTTTTGATTGCCCAGACACGATGCTCATAGTAGCTGTTCCGCATACCGTAGGAGCGTTCATGCTGTCTGTGAAGCTGCCGGTCGTAATCGTTCAGATAGGCTTTGGTGTCTCCTGTGAGCACGGCGATCCTGTCCAGCAGAGACTGTACTTTCTCTGCAGGAACGGAGGAATAGACCACGATATCTTCATCCAGCAGAACCGGAGCCGTACCGCACAGGGAAGTACATAAATCCTCGCCGAGAATCACCGTGTACTCGATGGTGTCCGGAGCATACCACTGGGGTTCGGCAGGAAGAATCTCCATTTTCCGTCCGACGACGGCACTGACCTGCCTGCTGTCTCTGGTCAGCGTTATCGTATCCCCCACTTCTGCCGGAAAGGATGCAGGTACCCAGACCGTTCCGGATTCCGGTGCTTCTTCCGCCAGAAAGGTGGATGCATAAAAGGTGACTGACAGAGTTTCTTTTCCGATGCGGATATCATGCGCATGGTTGTACGCATCCGGCAGGCGTGCCATACCGTCCATACCGGTGCTGCGCCGGGAGATGGATATGCTGATGCTGTCGATTTCTTCCATCTCTGCCAGATCCTGCAGCAGGGAGACGGGAACACCCCGCTTCATACTGCTGTTTCCGTAGGCGTTGAACTGGCAGATCGCCCGGGAACCGCTGTCGTCCAGTTCGGTCAGATCCTCTACACCGGTCAGAAAACCGCCGAACAGAAATGCCGGGAACAGGATCAGGCAGAAAAACAGCACCATCACCGGCCACACATTCCGGCGGCTGCGCTTTTTCCACACAGCGCCGTATCCCTCAAAGCTGCCCCGGGAGAGAAATTTCACGGAGCTTTTTGCCACAAAGGGAATCCGGTCTGCCGCTCCCGAAAGAATGGCAGATACCGTTTTCATGCGGTATGGATGGAGGCACAGGAAAATCCCGCAAAGTACAGCGATCAGATAGAGAATATACAGAACCCCCAGCGTCTCCCAGGGAATATCAAACAGCAGAGCCTGATTTCCGTCAAATTCCGGATAAATACCATAGGACAACAGGGAAACCACTTTCATGGTAGCCATTGACAGAAGCTGTGACGGGACATACACCGCTGTCAGCAGAAGGATTCCCTGCAGATACTGGATCTTTCCAAGCTGACCAAGGCGCATACCCATGCCGAGGAGACAGGCGTATTCCTTCGATGCCTGTTCGATTTTCATCCGGTACACCAGCACCACCACGGCAAACAGCATCAGTGCCGCAATGCAGGCAAGCATGATGGTTCCGGGATTGAACATGGTGTCCCGCAGTGACGTCATGTACATCCGGTTCAGCAGGGTTGTATACCCGAAGGCGTCCCGCTGTTTTGCGGGATCATTGTACCACCGGAAGAAGGAGATATACGGATCGGAACGCTCCTCCAGGGAAAGCCTGTCCAGAAGATCCAGCAGAGAATCCTGAATCCGCAGGATTTCCCCGTTTCTGTCATCGGTCAGTTCCACATAGGCGGTGTATGTATTGTTTTTATCCGGTACCACTTCTGCCTGTTTTACATAATCGATCTGCCGAAGCTGCCATACTTCATCATCTGTCAGATCCGGCAGAATGATCTGCGTTTCCACCTTGTAGTATGCCGCATCCGAGGTCAGTTCACACTGAAAGTAGATCAGCAGATTGCTCATCAGAAGCATGACGCCGAAGAATATGGCAAACAGAGGCAGAAAGGTCTTGGGTCTGGCACGCATTTCCCGCAGAGCGTAAAACCGTACATAGCTCTTCTCCATCCGGCACCTCCAATGTAGAACTCTTTTTTTGTAGTATAACACGGATTATAATATTTGTCAAGAATAAAATATACAGATTCCGTATAAATTGCAAAAATTCCTCTTGCGTTTTTGCGGATTTTGTGTCATAATAATACCAAATCATATACGAGGTAAAACTGTCATGCTCCACCCCATCCGCCATCTGAAAACCGTAACCCATCACAAAAAACTGGTCATGGAAAACGCCGTGAAATGCGGCATTCCTTTCCGGGGACTGATCCACGATCTGTCCAAATTCAGTCCAACGGAATTTTTCCCCGGGATGCGGTATTATCAGGGTACACGCAGTCCCAATGAACGGGAACGGGAGCTGTACGGCTATTCCTCCGCATGGCTCCACCACAAGGGACGGAACCGGCACCATTTTGAATACTGGAACGATGTGAATCCCGCAACCAGGCAGTACGAGCCGGTGGAGATGCCGCTGGTGTATCTGAAGGAAATGTTCTGTGATCGGGTGGCGGCCAGCAAAAACTATAAAGGCGAGAACTATACGGATGCCTGTCCGCTGGAATATTTTCTTGCCGGCAGAGCCAGAGAGAAAATGCACCCCCACACCGCTCATGTTCTGGAAAAATGGCTTCGGATGCTGGCGGAGGAAGGGGAAGCGAAAACCTTCGCCCATATCAGAAATGTAAAGCGGATCATTTGGAAACAAAGATAAAATAATCCCCACAAGGAGGATACTAATATGAAAAAAATCGGCATTGTAGGACAGGGGAACATCAGCCCTGCCTATCTGAGCACCATCGGCAAGGTTTTCCCGAATATTCAGATTGCGGGCACCTGTGACCTTGTCAGAGAAAAAGCAGAAGCCCAGGCGGCGGCATACGGGGTGAAAAAGATCTACAAAGATATGTACGAGCTGTTCGCCGATCCGGAAGTGGATATCGTGCTGAACATTACCCGTCCCAACGACCACTACGGTGTAACCAAAGCCGCGCTGCTTGCCGGTAAAAGCGTATATTCCGAAAAACCTCTGGCTACCAATATGGAAGACGCCAAGGAACTGGTAGCGCTGGCACTGGAAAAGGGTCTGTGGCTGGGCGGTGCGCCCGATACCTTCATGGGTGCCGGTATCCAGACATCCCGTAAGCTGATCGATGACGGCGTGATCGGCAGACCCATCGCTGCACAGGCACATTTCCTCGGTCACGGTCCCGAAAGCTGGCATCCGGATCCGTATTTCTTCTTCCAGAAGGGCGGCGGTCCCATGCTGGATATGGGTCCCTATTACATCACCACTCTTGTGAACATCTTCGGACAGGCAACGGAAGTAACCGCATTCGGATCCATTTCCTTCCCGGACAGAGTGATCGGCTCCGAGCCCAATAAAGGGGACGTCATTCATGTGGAAGTGGATACCTTCACCACCGGTGCCATTCGTTTTGCTTCCGGTGCGGTAGCCAGCTTCACCGCTTCTTTCGATGTGTATACGGATATGTACGATATGTTCATGATCTACGGAACCGAGGGAACACTGCGGATTCCCGATCCCAACCGGTTCGGCGGCGTGGTACAGGTATTCAAGCCGGAGACCGGCTGGCAGGATTATCCTCTGACCTTCCCCTATGACGAACCTTCCCGTGGTCTGGGTCTTGCCGATATGGCGAAATGCATGGAAGAAGGCGGTATGCATCGTGCCAACTACCAGCAGCAGCTCCATGTGCTGGACATCATGACCGCTTTTGCACGTTCCAACAAAGCAAACGCACCTGTCAAGCTGGACACTCCTTATGAAAGACAGCGTCCCATGTGGCAGGAAAAGGAATTCTGATGCATTTCAGACACGCCTTTGCCGAAGCGGGAGAGGGACATCCCCTGATCCTGCTCCACGGCAACGGAGAATCCAAGGAATACTTTGCCGCACAGATGAATGCTTTTGCCGTCTGCCGTCATGTGTATGCTTTGGACACCAGAGGACACGGTGCTTCCGAAAGGGGAGACACACCCTTCACGCTGGCTCAGTTTGCACAGGATCTGGAAGCCTTCCGGGCGGAGCATGGCTTTGATTCCATGGATCTGCTTGGGTTTTCCGACGGCGGCAACATTGCCATGCTGTATGCCCTGCGGTATCCTGAACGGGTGTCAAAGCTGATCCTGAACGGAGCCAATCTGGATCCGTCCGGCGTGAAGCGTTCCGTGCAGCTGCCGGTGGAGATCGGGTACAGGCTTGCTTCGTTCTTTGCACGGCTGACTCCAAAGGCGAAATCCCATGCAGAGCTGCTGGGGCTGATGGTAAACGAACCTCATATTGCCCCGGAGGCACTGGCAAAGCTGACCATGCCCGCTTTGGTGATTGCCGGAGACAAGGACATGATCCGGGAGGATCACACCCGAAAAATCGCCGCATCCCTGCCGGATTCCGAACTTGCCATCCTGCCGGGGGATCACTTTGTGGCAGCAAAAAATCCGGAAGCCTTCAACCGGACGGTACTGGGGTTTTTGGAAAACTGAATACAAAAAAGAACGTCGGAGGGAAAAATCCGGCGTTTTTTGCTGCTCCTTCGGGTTGACAAACCTCTTTATGTGTGATAGAATATACAAAAACGGTCAAATGAACGCATAAAGGAGTGCGCTGTGAACGGATATTTTACGATAGCAGGAATCCTGCTTGCGCTGTGCTGTCTGCCCTATGTGCGCATCTTCTGCAAACGGATCAGCCTGTATCTGCGCCTGCGCCGGATCTGCCGGAAGCGGAATTTCAGACTGTACGGTACCCATTTCGGGTGGCTGTTCTCCCCATGGTGGTATCCCCGGCACGATTTTGTGGTGGAAGGGGATCATACCATATACGCCGTAAAGCTCTTTGCCGCCAAAAGCAAAACCCGGAAGCTGGTGTTTACGCAGAACGGCTCCTTCTATTGGGTGAAGCGTTTGATGCTCATGAGCCGGGGAATCCCGACTCTGGCGCAGTTGGAGATTCCCGGAAAAACGCATAAACTGCCGGATTACGATTTTTCCGTGGAAACGGATGTATGGTCTTCGGCGTACATCAAACCGGTTCTGCTGGTGAACCCCATTTGTCACGAATTCTGCCGGGAGTATGTGGAAATGAACGCCAAAAAAGAGGAGCTGCTTGGTTCATGGGAGCGGATCGGGCGTTTTTATCTCTGTTCCTCCAGTCGGTTTCTGGATGAGCTGGAGACTTACGACCACCAGAAGTATATCTACGGCTGACTGCTGTTGACAAAGCCTTTTTCCTGTGCTACAATATTTCCATATCTATCAAGAACAGG
>JAFZET010000077.1 GCA_017560565.1 Clostridia bacterium
ATGACGGCGTGTTCCGGAACCGCTTCCAGCATATCGTCGAATGCCGCACACATACGGGCTGCCGCTGCGGGAACGCTTTCCACATTGCCCGCCTGTTTTTCGCCCCCGGGGAACTGATGCCGCCGCTCTTCCAGTGTGAGACCGGAGAGGGAACCGTAATCCCGCTCGATCAGTTGGGGCAGAACACAGAGGTCTTCTGCCGGACGGGGGGCGTATGGGTATTCACAGGGGATGGAAGGCGTATCCAGTGCCGCCTGAATATACCCTGCCGTATCCATGGCACGGGAAAGGGGAGAGGTACACACCCTGCCGAACCGGACGCCGCAGAGCACGCTCCGCCGGAACAGTTCCGCTGTATGACAGGCCTGCCGGATACCGGTTTCGTTCAGGGGAACATTTTCACGACCCTGAAGCCGTTTGATCTGGTTCCAGTCGGTCTGACCGTGGCGGACAAGACAGATCAGCCGTCTGCCTTCCAGAAGAAGATGAGCGCTCCGGCTGGGCGAAACGAGATAAACCGGATAAATGGGCAGTGTATGACTGCGCTTGCCGTTATGTCCGTTCTGTGCCACAGGCAGCCCCTCCCTTCTGGTGATATGTACGGAAAAAGGAAATACTTTTCATTGTATATTATACTATAGAAAATTTGCCTTGTCAATGTACTATTTTTGAATTTTTATGCATTCCCTTTCGGAATTCTTCAGAAAGGAAGAGGGAGGCAGGCGGGTGTCCGCGATGACGGCAGATATATTATTTTTAAGGAAGCATTTCTCTTTTATCTTGATTTTTTATCCTGTATCTGGTATACTATACTCTGGTATAATATAGTATTTACAAAATTAAGATATAAACAAAAGGAAAGCGAGAGCACCTATGCCTCAGACCGAAAAACAAAAGCATATACGGAATTTCTCTATTATTGCCCACATTGACCACGGCAAATCCACTCTGGCGGATCGCATTCTGGAATTTTCCAATACCGTTGCCAAGCGGGATATGGAAGAACAGCTGCTGGACGACATGGATCTGGAAAAGGAACGCGGTATAACCATCAAAGCCCGTGCCGTCCGGATTGACTATACCGCACCCGACGGGGAAGTGTATGCCCTGAACATGATCGACACCCCCGGCCACGTGGACTTCAACTATGAGGTTTCCCGTTCCCTCAACGCCTGCGAAGGGGCGCTGCTGGTGGTGGACGCCACCCAGGGGATCGAAGCCCAGACCCTTGCCAATGCCTATCTGGCGGTGGATGCGGGGCTGGAAATCGTGCCCGTTGTCAACAAGATCGACCTGCCTTCCGCAGATGTGCCCAGAGTACAGCAGGAAATCGAAGATGTGATCGGGATCCCCGCTGAGGGCTGTCCCGCTGTTTCTGCTAAAACCGGTGTCAATATTGAATCCGTTATGGAAGCTATCATCCGGGATGTACCCGCTCCCGAAGGCGATGAAAACGCACCCCTGCGCTGCCTGATTTTTGACTCTGTGTACAACTCCTATCTGGGAGTCGTGGTATACATCCGTGTGATGGAAGGTACGCTGAAGGCCGGTGACCGGATCAAACTGATGCACACCGGTGCGGAATTCGATACGGTGGAAGTGGGAACAATGGAACCCTTCGGTCTGCACTCCACTGGTATTCTGAGCGCCGGGGAAGTAGGGTATTTCACCGCTTCCATCAAGAATGTATCCGATACCCGTGTGGGTGATACGGTGACCGCGGCTGAAATGCCTGCCGCAGAACCTCTGCCAGGCTTCAAAAAGGTACAGTCCATGGTGTATGCCGGTATCTATCCCGCAGACGGTGCCCGGTACAATGAAACCAAGGATGCTCTGGAAAAGCTGCAGCTCAACGATGCCGCCTTCTCCTTTGAGCCGGAAACCTCCATTGCCCTGGGCTTTGGGTTCCGGTGTGGTTTCCTTGGGCTTCTGCACATGGAAATCATCGAGGAACGATTGGAGAGAGAATTCAATCTGGATCTGATCACCACCGCCCCTTCCGTAATTTACGAAATCACCAAGAAAAACGGAGAGGTCATCTATATCGACAACCCCACCAACTATCCTGCGCCGGACGAAATTGATGTGGCGGCAGAACCCATTGTAGCGGCTTCCGTTATTACGCCTACCGAGTATGTGGGCGGGATCATGGATCTGTGTCAGGATCGCCGGGGCACGTTCCTTGATATGAAGTATATTGATACCGAGCGTGTGGAACTGCACTATAAGCTCCCCCTGAACGAGATCATCTACGACTTCTTTGATGCCCTGAAATCCAGAAGCCGGGGGTATGCTTCCCTGGACTATGAATTTGAAGGCTATGTACCCAGCGAACTGGTGAAGCTGGACTTCCTGCTCAACGGGGAAATGGTGGACGCACTGACCTTTATTGTGCATCAGGAAAAGGCCTACGGCAGAGCCAGAAAGATTGCGGAAAAGCTGAAGGACAACATCCCGCGTCAGCTGTTTGAAGTACCGATCCAGGCTGCCATCGGCTCCAAGATCATCGCCAGAGAAACGGTCAAGGCTCTGCGCAAGGACGTACTTGCCAAGTGCTACGGCGGTGACATCACCAGAAAGAAGAAGCTGCTGGAAAAGCAGAAGGAAGGCAAAAAGAAGATGCGTCAGCTGGGCAGTGTACAGGTTTCTCCGGAAGCATTCATGGCCGTGCTCAAGCTGGATGATGATAACTGATCTTTCTGCTGCATAATCCGTGAAATCCGAATCCTCACTGCAGCAAATGTACAGCATTTCCTCCTAAACAAAGCAGAAAAGAGAAAGCTTATGCCAATGATCATGACAGATAAAAAACGACTGGGGATCTATATCCATATCCCGTTCTGCCTGTCCAAATGCGCATACTGTGACTTCAATTCGGGTCCTGCGCCGGACGGTGCCTGTATCACCCGGTATGTGAATGCGCTGATCGCTCACATGGAGCGATACCGGGTGGGGGCGAAACTGTATGAACCGAATACTGTCTTCATCGGCGGCGGCACACCCACTTCCATCCCCATTGCCGAGCTGACAAGACTGGTGAAGGCAGTGAAGCATAACTTCCGGCTGACCCGGAATGCGGAGTTTTCCATAGAAGCCAACCCTGCCACCGTGGAGTATGACGGTCTTGTAAAACTGAAAAGGCTGGGTGTGAACCGGATCAGTTTCGGTCTGCAGAGTGCTCATGACAACGAGCTGGAAGCGCTGGGCAGAATGCATACCAGAAAAGACTTTGCCAGAAGCTTCAAGATGGCAAGGGATGCCGGTTTTGACAATATCAATGTGGATCTCATGTTCGGGATTCCCCACCAGACCATGGAGTCGCTGCTCCATACCCTGCGGTATGTGGGAAGACTGGGACCGGAACATATCTCCCTGTACGATCTGAAAATCGAGCCGGGAACGAAATTCTATCAGAACTATGACGAAATCAAACACCTTCTGCCGGATGAGGATCTGGATGCGGATATGTATCTGCAGGCTGTCGAATACCTCAAGGAAATGGGGTATTACCAGTATGAGATTTCCAATTTTGCCCGCCCCGGCAGGATGTGTATGCACAATCTGAAATACTGGAACTGCGAGGAATATCTGGGCTTCGGTGTGTCGGCACATTCCTATTTCAACGGAAACCGGTTCGCTTTTACCCCCGACAGGGAAAAATACTGCCGTGCCATTGAGGTGCCCGGTTCTCCCATCCGCCTGACCGTGGAAAACGAAGCCGTGGAGGAAAGAGAGCGGCTGGGTGAGTATATCATGCTCCGGCTGCGGCTGACGGAAGGGCTGGATACCAGTGAATTCATCCGCCGGTTCGGTGCTTCCTTTGATGCCCTGTACGGGGACAAGCTCACCCGGTTCCTGAAGGGCGGGTATATGACTTACCAGAACGGTCGGTACGCCCTGACGCCCCAGGGGATGTTTATCTCCAACTATATCCTGTCGGAAATTCTGGAATTTGAGGACTTCGGAAAATATATGTTCGGCAACTGACCGGACAGATTTAAGGTCTCTGTGAAAGTATGTGTCCGGGATCTGACCGGGCAGAAAGGATCTGGTATTATGAAAAAACTCGCCGCTTATGTGGGTTCCGCCGCCAATGTGGAACGTGTGTACAGCAAAGACACTCTGCAGACCCTGGCAGATCGTTATGACTTTATTGCGGACGGCAAAACACTGACAAAGGAAGAACTGCTGGCGCACCCGGATGCGGGAACTGTACAGTATCTGTTCTCCACCTGGGGGATGCCTCACTTCACAAATGATGAGATCCGAAACAGCCTTCCCGCCGCAGAAGCCGTATTCTATGGTGCCGGTTCTGTACAGGGATTTGCCAGAGAGTTTCTGGAAGAAGGCGTGGCGGTGTACAGTGCCTGGGCGGCAAACGGGGTTCCCGTGGCGGAATACACTTTTGCCCAGATCATTCTGGCAGCCACCGGTTTCTTCGGCAGACTCCATATTCCCGGTTCCGGCAATGTATGGTCCAACCGCCCCGACAGTGCAAAATGGCCGGGGAACTATGAAATCAAAGTGGGGATCATCGGTGCCGGTATGATCGGAAAAATGGTCATTGAACGGCTCCATACCCTGGAAAAAACGGAAATTCTGGTGTTTGACCCCTTCCTGCCCGAAGATAAGGCGGCGGAACTGGGTGTGACCAAGTGCGATCTGCCGACCCTGTTTGCCCAGTGCGATGTGATCTCCAACCACCTTGCCAACAATCCCCAGACTGTGGGTATGCTGAACGCTGCTCTGTTTGATACCATGAAGCCCCATGCCACTTTCATCAACACGGGCCGCGGTGCGCAGGTGGTGGAAGACGATATGATTAAAGCCCTGCAGGATGTGCCCACCCGGTGCGCTGTGCTGGATGTCACCTTCCCGGAGCCGCCTGTGGCAGAATCTCCCCTGTACACCATGCCCAATGTGTATCTGACGCCCCATATCGCCGGTTCTCTTGGCAACGAAGTACATCGTATGGCGGAATACATGGCGGAAGAAGCACAGTCCTTTGATGAAGGCAAGCTCGGACGGTACAGCGTGACTCTGAAAATGCTGGAAACCATGGCTTGATGCGGGTGAAGGAAAACGGAAACTGTCAGATAGCCTGCCGCATCATGAAAGAATCCCTTGAAAAACGGAACCCCACCGTTTTTCATCCCCTGCGGGGACCGGAATTCTTTCCGAAGTGCAGTTTACAGAACCGAATATACGAAAACGGAAAGTGTCAGACAGGCTTCCACAGTATAGTTAATCATACAGAAAGAGAACGATTGTTATGATGGAAAAGTTTACATACAAAACCCCCGAAGCCCTGCGGACTGCGGCGGCATCCGTTGGGTTTGATCTGCCCTGGAGCGAGGATCTGGCTGTGTTGGCTTCTCCCGTGACGGTGGCGGACAGCCATGTGACTCTGAAAAACCGGCTGACCATTCATCCCATGGAAGGCTTTGACTCCACCATAGACGGTGCCCCCGGGGAACTGACCATCCGGCGGTGCGACCGTTTTTCCACAGGTGGTGCCGGGCTGATCTGGCTGGAAGCTACCACTGTGGTGGAAGAAGGCAGAACCAGCGAAGGGCAGCTCTGGATCCATGAGAACAACGCAGACAGCTTCAAGGCACTGGCAGAACGGATGCACAAGTTGTCTGACGGTACTCCACTGATCCTGCAGCTGACTCACTCCGGACGGTTTTCCAGACCTCACAACAAACCGGAGCCGGTAATCAGTTACCACAATCCTCTGATGAACGAAAAAATGATGGTGGATCCCGATTGGTCGGTGGTGACGGACGAATATCTGGACAGCCTGCCTGAAATTTTCGGCAAAGCGGCAAAGATGGCAAAGGATGCCGGTTTTGACGGTGTGGACATCAAGTGCTGTCACAAGTATCTGTTCAGCGAACTGCTTTCCGCCTATAACCGTAAAGGTCGTTACGGCGGATCTTTTGAAAACAGAGCCAGAGTGTTCTTTGATTCCATTGAAGCAGCTTCCGTCTGGGCGGACAGGGACTTTATTCTTGCTTCCCGTCTGGGGCTGTACGACTGCCTGCCCTATCCCTGGGGCTTTGGTGCCGACAAGGAAGATTATCTGAAAATCGACTGGGAAGAGCCGGAAAAGCTGCTGAAAGGTGCTTACGACAGAGGCATCCGTCTGGTGGACATGACTCTGGGTTCTCCCTATATCAATCCCCATGTGAACCGTCCCTATGACAACGGCGGATACGAGCCTCCGGAAGAACGGCTCACCGGCGTGAAGCGTCTGCTGGATGCGGCTGCCCGTATGAAAGAACTCTGCCCCGGGATCACCATGATCGGTACCGGCTACAGCTATCTGCGGCAGTATGCGCCTCAGGTTGCCTCCGCTGCCGTACAGAGCGGCATGATCGATGCAGCAGGCTTCGGGCGCATGGCGTTTGCGTACCCGGATTTCGCAAAGGATATTCTGGAAAAAGGGGAGCTGGATACCCGCAAGGTATGCCTGACCTGTTCCAAGTGCACCGCCATGATGCGGAAGATCCACGCCACCGGCTGCCCCATCCGGGACAGAGAAGTGTATACGCCCATGTACAAGGAACTGTTCAGTGAATAACATGGAAGAAAGGAAGAAAGTACGGCTGTGTCCTGACTGCGGACGGGAAATGGATACCGGTTTTCTGCAGGTCAGCGAATATGCTGCTTTCAACAGACAGCGTCAGATTTTCTCCCTCAGACCGGATGAAGAAGGAGAAGTCCAGCTTACCGGGGACGGATTTCTCAGTGACCACCGGGGCAATTTCCATGGGTGGATCTGCCGGGACTGCGGGCTGATTCTGTTTGACTATACCAACAACCGTGCCGGTATGGGCAGACCCGTGCTGGAGGTGTTGGCGGAGAAGGTGGACGGGCTGTTTGAAGCCATTGACCGGCGGTTTGAGGCAAATGACAGGGAAGCGGCAGAGGAAGAAAACGCCACGCCGGATGCTTCCTCAGATAAACCGAAAAAACGGATCATCACCTCCTCCGGCATACAGATGGTGGATGAAGAAGAAACGAGGTAACGATTATGTTTAACGGAAAACGCTGTGCCATCGTAACGGGAGCCGCCCGGGGGATCGGGAAGGGCATTTCCATGGCATTGGCCAAAGATGGATACGCCGTATGTGCGGTGGGTACCAGAGGGGCGGAGGATGAACGGGTCGCCGCCTATCTGGAAGAACTGCAGGCACTCTCTCCGGAATCCTTCTATGTGCAGGGGGACATTTCCGTGGGGGAAAACCGGGAAAAGATCATGGCGGAAGCCTGGGGTAAGTTTGGTACGGTGGAAATTCTGGTGAACAATGCCGGGGTCGCCCCCACAGTCCGGAATGATATTCTGGAAATGACTGAGGAAAGCTATGACCGGGTTGTGGATATCAACTGCCGGGGAGCCTTCTTCCTGACCCAGCTGATGGCCAGACGCATGGCGGAAGTGGAAACCGATGCCATGCGGGCGATCGTGTTCATCACCTCCATCAGTGCGGAGGTGTCCAGTATCAGCAGAGGCGAATACTGTATCTCCAAGGCGGGGCTGTCTATGGCTGTCAAGCTGTACGCCGACCGGATGGCGCGCCATGGGGTAAATGTATACGAAGTCAGACCCGGTATTATCGCCACCGATATGACCGCCGGGGTAAAGGAAAAGTACCAGAAGATGATCGATGAAGGTCTGATGCCCATTGCCCGTATGGGACAGCCGGAGGATCTGGGCAATACGGTTCTGGCTCTGGCAAACGGCGCCATGCGGTATTCCACCGGAGATGTGGTCAATGTGGACGGCGGCATGATGCTGCGCCGGCTGTAATATTGATTTCAATTAGAATCATTCTCTTAGGAAATGATTGACTTTCCGGGGGAAAAATGCTATAATGACAAAACAGACACAATATAAAATATTGTTCGGATACAGTATGTATTTTATGGGGATAAAAATATCCGGCTCGCCGGAATGAGTCCTATTTACGAATCAGGAGGAAATTGACATGAAAAAATGGCTTAGTCTGATGGCGGCGTTTCTCATGTGCGGCATGATAGCGGTCGGAATCCATGCAGTGGATCCGGCAGAAGAGCTGACATGCGAAATGGTTGGCGAAACCATGATGAGACCGCTGGCCGCAGGGTCTGCTGCGGATCTGGAGACTGTTGATGGTATGGATCTGGATGCGTTCAGGACATATCTGGCAGCGGAAATGGATAAGCGGAATACACAGATTAATATCGCATCCTATGGGATTCCCTATTCTCAGGAATATGTGGAAGCCATATTTGATTTCATTCATGTGGAAATGCCGGAATATTTCCATGCGAATGTCACATCTCTGTCCTACTACACGGGTGGAGATATTGTATACATCAATGTGGAATACACCA
>JAFZET010000003.1 GCA_017560565.1 Clostridia bacterium
CCGATATTTTTCCACAGGAACAGAAGCACCACCACAACATACCCGAATTCGGATTTCATCCATTCCACCGGATCGGCACCGAACAGGGCAGTTATGTCGTTGATGACCCCGTTATAGTCAAACAGTACCTGCCAGATCAAAATCACAGAAGCGGCGGGAACGATCATCGGGGAAAGAAATATAGTCCGGAACACGCTTTTTCCCGGCAGATTCTGTTCCAGAAGCACCGCCAGCCCCAGAGAAAGCACCACTGCAAAGGGGACTGCCGTCAGGGAGAAAATACCGGTATTCTTCAGCGCCAGCCGGAATGCGTTGTTGTCGAACAGTTTTACGAAATTGTCGATACCTACGAAATTACCGTTTGTGGTATTGTCGATCAGGGCATAGTAAATGACTACGGCAAAAGGAATTATGTAAAAAGTAAGCACGCCTGCAATGCTGAGAAGCATATACGGCATGGTGAACACCCTCTCCTGTCTGCTGCGGTTCCAGAAACGGGATCGTTTCCGGGCAGCACCGGGCTTTGGTACAGTCGGGGATGCCTGCACTTTGTTTTCAATTTTCATGTCATTGTTTCGCTTTGCAGAATTTAATTGTTAAGTTAACACTGAATCACTCGAATTTTTGCCCGAAAAGGCTTGAATTTATGGGCTTTTTGGGCAAAAACAACCATAAATCATCGGTTACTTAATATGACGACACCGGGCAGAAAAAGTTCCCGTAACTTTCTATTTCAGTAAAATATTTTTCACAATTTTCATTCGTGCCATCCGTCAAGACCACTTCTCTCCAGGGCACCGAGAATTCTTCTGTACAGGTCTCTTCTATCCTTGCCGTACTGCCGCAGATAGTCTTTCATGAAAGACCGCTCCGTGCTTCCGTCGGCGGGACAGGGGTTCTTGTATACCGGCAGATCCATGGTCTGTACCAGCCGGCGGATATCGCTCTCTTCCGTGTAAATCAGAGGACGGATCACGGAAAGACCTGTGTCGGGATATTCCGTAACCGGCATAAAACAGCCGATCTTTCCCGTCTGCATCAGGTTCAGCATAAAGGTTTCCACCACATCGTCCCGGTGATGCCCCAGTGCCAGCCGGTTTGCTCCCATTTCCCCGCAGGCACCGCACAGCGCACCCCGGCGGAGTTTGGCACACAGGGAACACGGAGATTTTTCTTTTCGTTCCTCAAAAACGATTTCTGCAATCTCCGTTTCCACAAGCCGGTATTCCACGTCCAGCGATTCGCACAGCCGGATGAAGGGAGCAAAATCAGCGGGAGACTGCTCAGGAAAGCCCGGATAAACGGTAACGGCGCACACTGTAAACGGGACAGGATAGAATTTTGCCAGATTTGCCATGGCGGTCAGCAGGACCACGGAATCCTTTCCGCCGGACAGCCCCACGGCAATTTTGTCGCCGGATGCAATCATATCGTAATGCTCCGCCGCCTGCCGGACACGGCTCAGTATTTTCTGCAGTTCTTTCATAGTTCACGGACACCGTACATCACCGGTGCATATACTTTCTGTGACAACAATTTTCAGTGAGGTACACATATATGGCAATAAAAATCTACATCGATCAGGGTCATAATCCCGTCAATCCCAATGCGGGCGCAGAAGGAAACGGCTACCGGGAACAGGATCTGGTATACGAAATCGGACAGCGGCTGGCGGAGATCCTGCAGGCCAACGGACTGGAAACCCGTCTTTCACGACCGTTTCCGGATACCCAGCTGGGCACATCCACCGCCACATCCCTTGCCGCCAGAGTCAATGATGCCAATGCATGGGGAGCGGATTATTTTATCAGCCTGCACACCAACGCCGCCGTCACCCCCACCGCATCCGGATCCGAAGCGTACGTTTTCCGTCTGGGAACCACGGCTTCCGCTCTGGCACAGTCCATTCTTCTGCAGCTCCAGTATGCCACAGGACTGCCGAACCGGGGTGTTTTTGCCAGACCTACGCTGTATGTACTCCGCAGAACCCGGATGCCGGCGGTACTTTTGGAAATGGGGTTTATTTCCAATCCGTATGATGCCGCACTGATGGCTGAACAGCCATGGCTTTTCGCAAATGGAATTGCCAACGGGATTCTGGCGTTTCTGGGGATACTCTGATTCAGTCTTTCTTCTCCAGAAGATCGGGACGGCGTGCTTTTGTCAGCTCCAGAGATTTTTCCCCGCGCCATTTTTCGATATTGGCATGGTGACCGGACTGCAGCACCTCCGGAACGGTTCTTCCGCGAAAGGATACGGGACGGGTGTATTGGGGATACTCCAGAAGATTATCGGAAAAGCTTTCGTTTTCGTAACATTCCGGCATAGCCAGTACACCGTCCACCAGCCGTCCTACACAGTCTGCAAGAATGCAGGCGGGCATTTCTCCTCCGGTCAGCACATAGTCACCGATGGAGATCTCCTCGTCTACGATTTCTTCGATGATCCGCTCGTCCACGCCTTCGTAGTGCCCGCATAGGATGATGAGCCGGTCGTACTGCGCCAGCCGCTTGGCGGTATTCTCATTCAGCACCGTCCCCCGGGGAGACATATACACCACATAGGTATCCTCCGGCTTCTCCGGTGCGGGGCGGCTATCAATCTCCGTATCCGGAATCAGATCCATGGCAGGATCCGGGATATCCCGTTCTTCCGGTGTACCTTTGTCTGCCATTACCGCTTCGTAGCACCGATAAATGGGAGGAGCAGCCATCAGCATCCCCCTGCCGCCACCGTAGGGAGTGTCGTCCACCCGGCGGTGCTTGTCACGGGAATAATCCCGGATCTGCCAGGTACGGATATCCAGAATGCCTTTGGTTCTGGCACGGCCGATGATGCTCTCGGACAGGATATGATCCACGAAATCCGGGAACAGGGTCATAATGTCGATTCTCATAAGTCACGCATTCCTTCAATCAGTTTTACATAGATCCCGGCTTCTTCCCCTTCCGTTTCGATCCGGAGAATGAATTCGGGCACACAGGGGATCATGAAGGTTTTGTCTTCATTTTCTCTGACCACATACAGATCCTGCACACCGGAGGTAATGACCTCTTCCAGTGTACCGTAGGATTCTCCGGTTTCCGCATCCGTTACGGGCAGACCGATGATATCGGCGATGAACACATCCCCTCTGCGGAGCCGGAAGTCGGCACGGTCTGCGTAAACAACGGTACCCTTCAGCGGAATGGCGGCATCCAGGGTTTCAATTCCCTCAATGGCAGCCAGAACCATGGTTTTCTGCACGGACGCACGGGTCACGGTCCATTCTGTAAAGGTGCCGTTTTTTTCTATTTTATAGAGTCTGCGGAGGCGTGCCAGGGTCTTCGGGGAGTCGGCATAACATTCCAGCCGCACCATCCCTTTGACACCGTGAGTACCGACAATTTTTCCGCATTCCAGATACTGTTCCTTAGGCATATCTTTTCTCCTGTGATTCATAGGCACTATAGGCAAAGTTGTACAGATATCAGTATATCACAAACTGTATATAATTACAAGACGGAATGTGGATTTTCAACTTGTGAATTCCATAAAATCTTATTAAGAAGAATAGAATTTCTCTCCCTGACAGCAAAAAAACGCATCCATTTACGGATACGTTTTCTTTGTACTTATTCTTCAAACAGAGGAGTGGAGAAATAGCGTTCTGCAGTGTCGGGCAGTACGGTGACCACGGTTTTCCCCTTGCCCAGCTTCTTTGCCAGCTTGATTGCTGCCGCCACATTGGTGCCGCTGGAGATACCGCACATGATCCCTTCCATGGAAGCCAGCTTCTTGGAGGTTTCGATGGCTTCTTCGTCTTTGATGATGCAGATATCGTCAATGATCTTCTGGTTCAGAATGGCGGGAATGATGCCGTCGCCGATGCCCATCTGCACATGGGTACCGATGGATCCGCCGGAAAGGATTGCTGCGTGTTCCGGTTCCACTGCCCAGATTTCCATGCCGGGGTTGGCGGCTTTCAGGGTTTCACCGATACCGGTGATGGTGCCCCCGGTACCAATGCCGGAGCAGAAGCCGTGGATGGGAGCATTCACCTGTTCCAGAATTTCTCTGCCGGTAACGTCTCTCTGTACGGCTACGTTGTTGGGGTTTTCAAACTGCTGAGGTACGAAGACACGGGGATCTTCCCGCTGCATCCGCAGTGCTGTTTCCAGACATTCTTCAATGCAGGCACCGATGTTGCCGTCATCGTGAATCAGCACCACTTCCGCACCGTAATGATTCACCAGCTTCCGTCGTTCTTCGCTGACGGAGTCGGGCATGATGATGATGGTTTTATACCCTCTTACAGCTCCGACAAGCGCCAGACCGATGCCCTGGTTGCCGCTTGTGGGCTCTACGATAATGGTATCGGGGGTAATCTTTCCTTCTTCTTCCGCCGCACGGATCATATTGTATGCGGTTCGGGTCTTGATGGAGCCGCCCACGTTCAGACCTTCAAATTTCACCAGAATTTCTGCGCTGTCCGGATCTGCCATTCGGGTCAGGCGGATCATGGGTGTATTGCCCAGCGCATCCAGAATTGTATTATAAATCAATGTAATTCACCTCGTCTCCGGGATATTATACCAAATCGGTTCACAGAATGCAAGTAGGCTGCAGTATTTTTTCTTTTTTCCTTTGTTTCTTCTATTTTCACGGTGCTAAAGATTCTCTCTGTATCGATTTATTCATAAAATGGTGTTATACTAAAGAAAAAGCTGTTTTGAGGTTTCCATGACACTGATTGAATTTTTTGATAAAGTACCCACAGACAACATCATAGCGGCACTTTCTCTGAAACCCAGACATATCGTATTTCTCGGTACGGACAGGGAGAAGATCTCTTCCCTGCTGCCCCATATCCGCCGTATCCTCAGCGCACGAGGGGTGAAATCCTCCCTTACCATGCGCATTATCGACAGAGACGATCTTTCCGGCATTCTGGAAGCCATGGGAAGTGTGCTGGAAAAGGAAGACGAATTTGTTTTCGACTTCACCGGCGGCGACGACACGGCATTGGTGGCACTTGGGATGGTTTTCCGGATGGCAGACCGCAGAGCCGGTGTGTTCCGGATGAGCTGTGAAAGCAGAAAGGGGATTCTTTATAAAATCCCTCTGTCTGGCGGCACCTTTGAAGCCGTTCCTTATGACGGAACCCTGCCGGAAAACCCTGTATATCTGACACTGCAGGAAAATATTCAGCTGTACCGTGGGCAGGTCAGAGAAGAGATGATCGGAACCAACACCCGTGCCGGGCATCCCTTTACTGCGGATATTTACCGGGAGCTGAACCGTATGTGGAGGCTTTGTCAGACGGACTGCAGTTTCTGGAACAGCCAGGTGGGGAAGCTGGGCGGTGCGCTTCGTGTCCTGCCGGATGACAAATCGATGTACACCCTCTCCGGTAATATGCGGGGACTGGAGGACAGCTTCCTTGCCTCTCTGACGGACGGGGGATTTCTCCGTATGGAACAGCACGGCAAGGGCGGTCTCTGGTACTGCACGTTTCCGGATCCATACGTCCGGGACTGTCTGACAAAGGCCGGAACGCTTCTGGAATACAAGACTTATATGACTGCCCTGTACTGGCCGGACGGTACTGGTTCCTCGCCGTATACGGACGGCGGCGCAGGGGTGGTGATCGACTGGGAAGAAGCAGTGCAAAAGGGAAAAACACAGCCGAAACACAGTAAAAACAACTCTTATGAGAAGAAAAAATCCCACCAGCCGGTGATCACCCGCAATGAGATCGATACTCTGCTGATGCGGGGGCTGGTACCCGTATTCATCTCCTGTAAAAACGGCGAAGTGGACACGGACGAGCTGTATAAACTCAGCACTGTAGCGGGACGATTCGGCAGCCGCTATGCCAAACGTGCACTGGCGGTTACCTCCTATTTTGACAAAGACGACCGGAATTATGCGGGAGACGGTACGGTGAATTATATGCGCAGCCGGGCGAAGGATATGAACATCACCCTGCTTGAGAATGTCCACCGGATGAGTGACCGGGAGTTTGCCGAAGCACTTCACAGGCTCAGCGAACCAAAGACCGAAGAATGACCCATACAGTCTGAATATGGCAAAAGCAAAACCGATCTGCCGTGTACAGGTCGGTTTTGTCATGCTGTCCTAAACTGCATTGGAGTATTATTTTATTCACAGCCTTTGTTCTGCTCCAAACCGGGGGTTTCCCGCAGGATCACATCAAAGAGCCGGGCACATTCGATGGTGGCTTCCGGCGTAACTCTGTCGGAGGTCAGCTTCCCCTCCCGGATACATCGGACGGTTTCCTCCACCTCCCAGACAAAGCCGTTTTCATAGGTACAGGTGAAATGTTCCGTTTCTCTCCCGCCGGCATCGAAAAGCGTACAGGTATTGCCCCGGTGGGTCACGGGAATTTCGATAGAACCGGCTGTGCCGTTGATGACCATCAGCTCATTCACGAAGCAGGAAATGAGACACTGCACAGACGCATCGCAGGATGGATACCGGAGCAGAACGGATACGTTTTCATCCACCCCGGTAACGGGATGCTTCCGCCAGAAAGCTTTGCAGTCCAGAACAGGTTCTCCCACCAGCCAGGATACGATCTGCAGAGGATAAACGCCGATATCGTATAGTCCTCCGCCCGCCAGTTCAGGATTATACAGTCGGGTCTCAAATTTTCCGTTGCCCGGGAAACCGATGGCTGCACGGATGGATTCGATCTTCCCGATGCGGCCTTCGGTGATCCACTGTTTTACACGGCACAGATGGGGCAGGAATTTCGACCACATGGCTTCCATCAGGAACACGCCTTTTTCCGCTGCCAGTGCAAAAGCTTCCGCAGCGTCCGATTCCGCCAGCACCATGGGCTTTTCGCAGAGGATATGCTTTCCGGCGGCAATGCAGGCACGGATGTTTTCTAAATGGAAATTATGGGTCGTGGCGATGTATACGGCATCGATATCCGGGTTGGCAAGCATTTCTTCATAGCTGCTGTACCACAGGGGGATATTGTTCTTTTCAGCAAAAGCGGCGGCACGGTCGGCGGATTTACTGCCTACTGCAATGACCTCCGCTCCCTCGGTAAGATCCACGGCTTTTTTGAATTTTACGGCAATCCCGCCGGCGCCCAGAATGGCGAAACGGATATTCTGCATACGATACCTCCGGTATGACTTATTTTATGTATGCTTTCAGTATAGCACGGACCCCACCGGTTTGTAAAGAACGGATTTGCATATATTCCCTTTTTTGTGTGCTTTCATCTTTTTTAAGGAAATCTTAATCTCCACACCACCGGTATTTTAAGGCTTGTCTGGTATACTTTCCCAAAATATGACAAACGGAAAGGATACCCCATGAAAACCGTCTATCTTCTGCTGACTCGTTCCTCCACAATCTTCTCCCGCCTGATCCGGCTCTGTACGGGAGCTTTCTATACACATGTTTCCCTCTCTGTCGGTTTTTCCGAATCTGCGCGCAGCGAATGCGGCTTCTACAGCTTCGGGCGAAAACATTCGCTTCTCTGGTTTCCTGCCGGTTTTGTCCGTGAAGATCGTGACGGCGGGTTTTTCCGTCGGTTTCCGCGCACACCCTGTACCCTGCTTGCTCTGGATGTGCCGGATGATACGTATCGTAAAATCCGTGTCATGCTTGAGCAGATGATAGCTCACCAAAGGCTTTACCGGTACAATCTGATCGGTGCGCTGCTCTGCGGACTGGGCATTCGTTATGAGAGACCCGGACGATATTTCTGCTCCCAGTTTGCGGGAGAGATTCTGCAGAGGAGCCATGCTGCACACATTCCAAAACCTGCCGCCCTGATGCAGCCCGCCGACTATCTGTCCCTGCCGGGCATCCGCACCGTTTTCAGCGGAACTGTGGGGGAGCGGTTCGGATATGTCTCTCCCCGGCGGGATTCCTGCAGAAAAATGCAGGGAATTCTTGCATTTTTACCCGGACTGTGCTATACTGAAGCCAGAACAAACAAGTGAGGTATCGGTATGGAACTGTTTACGGGACTGGAAGCCGGTCGTCCTCTGGATACAGATGGACGTCCGGACAAGGAAATCCGGGTATATGATCTGCTGGACAGACTGGAGATTGCTTACAGCCGGGTGGATCATGAGGCGGCAAAAACCATGGAAGATTGTCTTATGGTCGATGAAACGCTGGGGGTTGCCATGTGCAAGAATCTGTACCTGTGCAACCGGCAGAAAACGGATTTTTATCTGCTGCTGATGCCCGGAGACAAGCCTTTCAAAACCAAGGAGCTTTCCGGTCAGCTGGGGGTTTCCCGTCTCTCCTTTGCGGAAGCGGAATTCATGGAAGCCTGGCTGGACATCACCCCGGGTTCGGTCAGCGTAATGGGACTGATGAACGACCATGATAACCATGTACGGCTTCTGATAGACGCAGATCTTCTGAAAATGGAGGACATCGGTGCGCATCCCTGCGTGAACACTACCAGCATCCGGTTTTCCATGAAGGATCTTCTGGAACAGGTACTGCCTGCCGTACACCACGATTACACCACTGTTGTACTTACGGGAGAGGGTTGATATGACAAAAATCTGGACGCCTGCCGAGCGGGTAAAAACGGCACTTACACTGGGACAGCCGGACGAAATTCCCACTTTTGAGCTGGAATTCCAGCTTTCCATGGAATTCTTCGGATATGAGCTCTACGATGACAGACTGGCACATTACAACAGAGACAAATTTTCTCCGGCGGAAATTGAGAAATTCTCCATCGATCTGGCAGACCGTTTTGCCAGAGTCTACGGTACAGCTACCGCTTATGACATCGGCGGTGCAGCCATCTCCGGCGATCCCGAAAAGGACGCCAAACCGGGGCTTGACTATGGTATCATTCCCATCTATTCTCCTGAATGGTGGAATCCGGATGCTCTGTCCACAAAGGTATTCCGGAAGCGGCTGAGAGAGCATTTCGGGGACACCAGACTGTTCGGCGGTCACGGGGACGGTACCTTTGCCATTCCGGACGGAAACCAAATGTATGATTTTGCCTATCGCATTGCGGATGATCCGGAGGGACTGCTGGAGGAAGCACAGCGGATGGCGGATCGTGCCATTGAAGGCAACAAGCGGCAGAAGGAAGCCGGACTGGATGTGGCTCTGCTCTGTGCGGACTACTGCTACAACTCCGGACCGTTCCTCTCTCCTGCCATGTTCGACGAATTCATCACACCTTTTCTGACCCAGATCTGCAAAGCGGGCAGAGAGGACGGGCTGTACCTCATCAAGCACACCGACGGGAATATCATGCCCATCATCGAATCCATGATTTCCGCAGGTCCTCATGCACTTCACTCCATCGACCCCATGGCCGGTGTGGACATCCGGGAAGTGAAGCGGCTGTACGGGGATAAGGTGGCACTCTGCGGGAACGTACACTGTGCGGCTATGCAGACCGGTACGGATCAGGATGTCCGTGACAGTGCGGAATACTGTCTGAAATACGGCGGTGCGGGGGGCGGATACATCTTTGCCACCAGCAATGTGCCTTTCAAGGGAATGCCGCCGGAGCGGTATCAGCTTGTGTTGGATATCTGGAAGGAATACCGGAAGTATTGAGTGAAGTAAGAAGTAAGAGATAAGAAATAAGAAGTATATCAGACTGTTCGCTGGACAATCGGTATACTTCTTATGTCAATGATGATTAACTCGTTTTACAAAACCGGAAACCATGTATGGCGGGATGCCTACATCCCGCCGTCTAACGTCTTGCAAAATTTGCATTTCTATAAGTAAAACATACAGTTTCGTAAGAAATTAGTCGTTGATTATGCCGTTTTGAGTGGTTGAATACCAAAGCATTCGTCGGCGGGATCACTCAAGGAACTTGAGTGGGTGGGCCAATCCCGCCCTACGGTTTATATCGTTTATTCAGCCAACAGCGATTTAGTTCATCATCGTTCACTTAAGAAATAAGAAGTATATCAGACTGTTCGCTGGACAATCGGTATACTTCTTATTTCTTACTTCTCATATCTTACTTTTCCACAGCCGGGTGTTTCCGAAGGAAAAAGTCTGCGCTTTCCGCAGGATGCATACACATGGCGTACAGACTGTCCGCTTTCCGGAGCCATGCATACTGTGCTTTCGCCTCTTCCGGCAGTTTGTCACAGTCGGCAGGCTTGGTAATGATGGGAAAATCTGCCGTTTTCCGGCGGGCTTTCAGCCATGCTCTTCCCTTTTCGCTTGCCGCCAGCAGTACGGTGTATGCCGGAACGGTAAGGGTATCCGGAGAGGGGGTACCGGTCATGGCAAACAGTGCGGCACGACGGATTCTGGCATCTGTATATTTTTTTGTGGCGGCGGCGGTAAAAAACTGCTCTCCGGAGGTACTCTGTCCTGCGGTTTTCACAAGTCTCCGGTACAGCCCGCCAGTTTCACCGTCCTGCAGGGGATCCTGTGGGGCGAACAGACGGAAATATGTCCATGCCATATCAGCAAAACGGGAGCTGTCCGTGAATACGGCGTGTTGGTATATTTCTGCCGTTTCTTCCGGTACATAGGGAGTGATGACCTCACCTGACACCAGTTTTTCACGGATTTTCGTGGCACTGATCACCGTTTCGGTATGCGGGGTTCGCTTCAGAGGGGCTGGGGTCATACCGGCTTTCTGCGCACGGATCTGTCGCAGGTACCATACCGCCAGTTTGTCGTTTGGGGCAAGGAAATACCCTGCTTCCCTCGTCAGTCTGTCATGCAGAGCGGCGGCTCCGGTTTCGGGTTCTGCGTTCTCCGCCGCCAGCATTTTTTCCTGGTATTCCGCCGAATCCAGCCACGCCGCACAGGCAGCCAGCATATCAGCCTCTCCCGTTTCACTGCCGAATGCGAGGGTATCCGCTCCCATACCGGCGGCTACGGCAATCCCTCCTGCGGCAAAGGCTTCCCCCCCTGCGGCACACCATGGGTAAGGCAGTTCCACTACCAGATCCGCACCGGAGGACAACAGAATTTCTGCCCGTTTATATTTGTCCAGAACCGCAGGAATTCCTCTCTGTACGAAGTTTCCGCTCATGACGGCGGTGACAATTCCGTCTGTTTGGGCTTTTACCGTATCAAAAAGGTACTTATGCCCTCTGTGAAATGGATTCGTTTCACAAATGATGGCCGTATTTTGGGTCATTTTTTGTTTCTTCCTCTGAATCTGTAAAAACTTCTTGTAAATTCGGATGAAATCCAGTATAATTATATATGCTTTGCAATGTTTTGTCAAATATATTTCATAAATCTTTCGGAGGAAACTGTTTCATGAAAGTTCTCGTTGTAAACGCAGGGTCTTCTTCCCTGAAGTATCAGCTGTTCGACACCGCTACCGAATCCGTTCTGGCCAAGGGTATCTGTGAACGTATCGGCATTGACGGCCGCCTGGAACACCGTAAGGGTGAAGACGGCGAAAAGCTGAAGATCGAACTGCCCATGCCCGACCACGCTGTGGCAACCGAAATCGTTATCAAGTACCTGACCGACGCCGAAACCGGTGTGATCGCCAGCATGGATGAAATCGAAGCCATCGGTCACCGCGTTGTGCACGGCGGTCCCTACTTCTTTGAATCCGTTCTGCTGACCGACGATGTTCTGGCAAAGCTGGAACTGTGCCGTGACTTTGCACCTCTGCACACCGGCGCACACATCATGGGTATCCAGGGCTGCAAGGCCGTTATGCCCGACAAGCCGCAGGTTCTGGTATTCGACACCTCTTTCCACCAGACCATGCCCGAAGAAGCTTATACCTACGGCATCTCCACCGAAATGGCTGAAAAGTATCACATCCGCCGTTACGGTGCACACGGTACTTCCCACCGCTATGTAGCCCGTGAAATGGCCAAGCTGCTGGACAAGCCCGTGGAAGAAACCAAGATCATCACCTGCCACATCGGCAACGGTTCCTCCATCTCCGCTGTTAAGGGCGGCAAGTGCATTGACACCTCCATGGGTCTGACTCCCCTGGAAGGCGTTATGATGGGTACCCGCTGCGGTTCCATCGACCCCGCTATTGTTCCCTTCCTGATGGAAAGAGAAGGCTGGACTCCCGCTGAAGCTGACGCTTACATGAACAAGAAGTGCGGTTTCCTGGGCGTTTCCGAAATCTCCTCCGACAGCCGTGACATCGAAGCCGCTATTCTGGAAGGCAATCCTCTGGCACGCCGTGCAGCTTTCACTCTGGCTTACCAGATCAAGAAGTACATCGGTTCCTACACCGCTGCCATGGACGGCGTTGACGCCATCGTATGGACTGCCGGTATGGGTGAAAACAACACCGAACTCCGTGAAAGAGCCTGCAGCGGCCTGGAATTCTTCGGCGTTAAGATCAATACCGAACTGAACGCAAAGATCCACCACCAGCCTGATACCGTGGAAATCTCCACCGCAGATTCCAAGGTTAAGGTTTATGTTCTGCCCACCAACGAAGAGCTGATGATCGCTTCCGACACCGAAGAGATCGTTAAGAACCTGAGCAAGTAATTTCACGGAAGC
>JAFZET010000078.1 GCA_017560565.1 Clostridia bacterium
CTGCCAGAGTTTTGATCAGATTGTGATCGTATTCCGTGGGTTTGATGGAAAAACGTGCCGGGTATTCTCCGAGATTGTAGATGACCTGTCCGGGAATATAGTCCTGTATCCGGTGTTTTCGCAGGGACGAGATTATATTTTCGGAAGCAAAACGGATAGTATCCATCCGTTTCCTCTGCTGTTCCAGCGTTAGGTGTTTCATACATACATTCCTTTCCGATTTCATTTCCGTTTCATTATAGCATTGGGAACTTTATTTTGCAAGCGGACAGGACTTTTTCATGAGAAAATTTCGTTCTGCCGTTGCAATTTGCCGGGGAATTCTGTATAATGAAACCATACCTGAAACAAGTAAGGAGTATTCCATGACAAACCGAGAGAATTATCTTGCCATCGCCAGACGGCAGGGATACGAATATATGCCGGTGCATTTCAATATGTGTCCCAGCCTGCAGGAACGGTTCAACCAGTACAGAAAAGAACATGATCTGTTCATTCCGGAAGGACCTGCCCATGTGGGTTCTCTGCCCATGATCTGTGCGGATCCTGCAGAATTTGAAAAGTATTATGAAGACCGTCCCATCAAGGCAGGCGGCAATATCGACAAATGGGGCGTTGGTCACGAACCCGGCTCCAAGGCTGCGTTCCACATGACCTATATGCGTCATCCCATGGAGAATTTTGATTCTCTGGAACAGATCCGGTCATATCCCTTTCCGGTGTTTTCTCCTGAAGGTGCGGAAAAACAGAAAGCGCAGACGGAAGCCTATCACGCACAGGGCAGAGCGGTACAGGGGGGGCTGGGCTGCTCTCTGTGGGAACAGGCATGGTATCTGCGGGGAATGGAAAATCTGTTCTGCGACATGATGAGCGAGGATCCCATGGCAGAAGAGCTGCTGGACAGAGTGACCGATGTGGCGGTTGCCCAGATGGAAAGCCTTGCCAGAGCCGGTGTGGACTCCGTATACTTCGGAGACGACATCGGGATGCAGCATACCATCATGATGAGCGAAGAACTGTACAGCGAATGGCTCAAGCCCAGACTGAAGCGGCTCATCGATGCAGGAAAAGCCATCAAGCCGGATCTGATCGTGATCTACCACTCCTGCGGTCATGTAAACGAGCTGATCCCTCATCTGATGGAAGCAGGCATTGACGTTCTCAACCCTGTACAGCCGGAATGCATGGAGTTCAGGCAGATTCATGCAGAATATGGTGATGTGCTGTCCTTCCACGGTACCATCGGTACCCAGAGCACCATGCCCTTCGGCACCCCCGAAGATGTGCGCGAGATGGTCTTTAAGAATCTGGATATTGCCGGAAAGAAGGGTGGACTGTTCGTAGCTCCCACCCATCTGCTGGAACCGGATGTTCCCGTGGAAAACGTAGTGGCGTACATCGAAGCCTGTGCACAGTATACCAGCCGCTGACAGCAGAATATAGAATACGCCGTGTGGAAGCGGCAGATTGGAGAAAGATATGATCGATTTTATTGAACTGAGCAAAATGGTGGAAACCGGTAAGGTGAAGGTGGTAAAGGAGCTGGTGGCAAAGGCACTGGAAGAAGGCGCATCTGCCGCCGATATTCTGAACAAAGGTCTTCTGCCGGGGATGAACGCTGTGGGCGAAAAATTCAAGAACAACGAAGTGTACATTCCCGAAGTGCTGATCTCCGCCAGAGCCCTGAACACCGGTGTAAATCTGCTGAAGCCTCTGCTGGCTGCAGGGGATGTGGAAAAGCCCGGTGTGGCTGTTATCGGTACGGTACACGGCGACCTCCACGACATTGGCAAGAATCTGGTGAAGATGATGCTGGAATCCAAAGGCGTGGAAGTGATCGACCTGGGTGTGGATGTAACCGCAGAACAGTTTATCTCCACCGCCAAAGAAAAGGGTGCGCAGGTTGTCTGCTGCTCCACCCTGCTGACCACCACTATGCCTGAAATGGAAAATGTGGTAAAAGAAGCCGAAGCGCAGGGCATCCGTGACCAGCTGTTCATCATGATCGGCGGCGCTCCCACATCCGAAGAATTCTGCCGGAAGATCGGTGCGGACTGCTATACCATGGACGCCGCTTCCGCTGCATCTGCTGCTGTGGACTGGCTGCAGGAAAAGAACGCATAACACTGCAGTCCGTGTATTACGGTATGCAGAGCATCTCAGAGAACCTGTAATCTGAATATGTATGGAGGAAAATTCTATGAGAACGATTAAAATGAGCATCATCGGTCTGGGCGGCCGCGGTACCTGGTGGCTGGGCGAACTGCTAAAAATGGACGATGTGGAAATCGTCGCTGTCTGTGACAAACATGAAGACCGTATGGAAAGAGGTCGGACTATGTGTGCCGAAAAATACGGTCATGAAGTGTTCGGTACTGTGGACTGGAAGGAAGTAACCGGACGGGACGACGGTGCGGAAGCCGTGTTCATCACTACATACTGGAATGACCATGTAAAGATCGCTATCGCTGCCATGAAAGCGGGGAAGTATGCCGCCTTCGAAGTAGGTCCCGCTCAGTCCATCCAGCAGTGCTGGGATCTGGTGCGCACCTATGAAGAAACCGGTGTGCCCTGTATGCTTCTGGAAAACTGCTGCTACAACCGGGAAGAAATGACCGTGCTGAATATGATCAAGAAGGGTCTGTTCGGGGAACTTATCCACTGTCAGGGCGGGTACGAGCATGACCTCCGTGCCGTTGCAGACTCCATGAAGAGAGACCATGAACGGGCATGGCACTACCTCCATCGGAATGCGGAGCTGTACCCCACCCACGAACTGGGTCCCATCATGACCTATCTGGACATCAAC
>JAFZET010000079.1 GCA_017560565.1 Clostridia bacterium
GCCAATATGTCACTGTTCTTTGCGCTTTGCATAGATATTGTAATGATCGTCTCCACTGCTCTGTATTCCTTTCGGGTGGGATACAAGGACAACAACAGGTACGAAACCATATCCGTGCCCTAGACAGCAGCCATGATCGGCTGTACCTGTGCTGCATTTGTTCTGCTGGCACTTCTCTTTTCCTTTAGGCATCCCCACACACTGAACACAGTATTTCTTGCCCAAGCGATTCCCGGACCGGAAAAAAGCTGGAATCTGGACATTGTAACGATAGCAGAACAGTACGGCGGTCTTCTGCTTGTACTGACAACCCTGCAGACCTTTCTCTGCGGCGGCGGGATGCTTGCCGGATACCTGCCGGGCGGCAGAAAGCGAATGGCAGACCGGATGAAGCTGACCGGCAGAGATTGACAAATGCACCATTCCATGGTATACTGACAAAAAAACGACCCAAACAGAGGTTCACTATGCAGACAAGACTCCTTTCTCCCGCCGACGGTGCGGTTGTGCCGCTGGCTACCGATGCCCAGAACGAATTCCGGCTCCACAGCCATGAACTGACTTCCACCGGGAAGATCGACTGGCAGCATCTGGAAGTGAAATCCGGTACGCCCGACGGCAGTCTGCCCCGACCGGTGGTTTTTACCTGGGAGGGGGACGATACGGCGGTGCTGGAAATCTCGGAAACACCGGATTTTGCAGCCGCAAAGCGGATACCCGGTGCAGACGGCAGCTGTACAGTGAACAATTTTCAGATTGCCAAGACCTATTTCTGGCGTGTGGGCGACAGCGAAATGCGCTCCTTCACTACGGAGGATCTGGCCCCCCGCTGGATCCGGGTGGACGGCAATACCAATGTGCGTGATACCGGCGGCTGGAAAACCGAAGACGGCAGACGGGTGAAGCAGGGGCTTCTGTACCGTGGCGGGGAGATGAATACCCACATGTTCATCACCGAAGCCGGGATCGACACCATGGTAAACGAACTGGGCATCTGCACCGACCTTGACCTGCGGGGAGAAGCGGTGGGGGTGCATACGGAAAGCCCTCTGGGTGTGGAATACTGCCTCCTGCCCTTTGCAGCTTACGATGATTTTGCCGCCGATCCCATCAATCTGAAAGAAGTTTTTGCGCTGCTGGCGGATGAGAGCAAATACCCGCTGTACTACCACTGCTGGGGCGGCGCAGACCGGACGGGGACGCTTGCCTTCATGGTGGGGGCGATCCTGGGCGTGCCGGAGGACGATCTGTATCTGGACTATGAATTTACCACTATTTCCATCTGGCGGGGGATCCGCTGCCGTTCCGGGGAAGGGATGCAGGGGCTGGTACAGGGGATCGAACCCTATGGAACAAATGTAAAAGAACGGGCGGAAAATTTCCTGCGTGCCCATGGGGTTACAGACGAAATGATGGAAAGAATCCGCACGATCCTGCTGGAAGAAAAGGAAGACTGATATGATAAAACTGCTTACACCTGCCGATGGTGCCGTGGTATCCCAGCAGACGGAACGACAGAAATATTTCCGGGAACACAGCCGGGAGCTGGCGGTTGCCATGGTGATTGACTGGCGTCATCTGGTGGATACCGGGGAAAAAGACAACTCCTTCCCGGAGCCGGTGGTGTTCACCTGGCGGGGAGAGGGGACTGCCGTGACACTGGCAGACAATCCTGATTTCCGGAATGCGGTTACCGTGACCGGCGAAAAGGGAAAGGCACGGGTAGTGAATCTGCAGCTGGGTACGGCATACTGGTGGAAGGTAGGCGGCAGCGAAGTCCGCACCTTCACCACGGAAGATATACCGCCCCGCTGGATTTACGTGGATGGAATCACCAATGTCCGGGACGCCGGGGGCTGGAAAACCGAAGACGGACGGAAAATCAAGCAGGGTCTTCTGTACCGCGGTTCGGAAATGGACACCCACAAAACCATCACCGAAGACGGGATCCGTACCCTGCGGGAAGAGATCGGCATCCGCACGGATCTGGATATCCGGGGAGAAGCGGTGGGCAAGGTCACGGAAAGCCCGCTGGGGCAGGAGGTTCGTTTTGCACTGCTGCCTGCCCATGCGTATGAATCCTTTATAGCCGATCCTGTCAATCTGCAGGAGACTTTCGCCCTGCTGGCGGATCCGGAGAGTTACCCCGTGTACTACCACTGCTGGGGCGGTGCCGACCGGACGGGAACCTACGGGTATCTGATCGGTGCCATTCTGGGCATGACGGACGAGGATCTTCTGCTGGACTATGAACTGACCTCTCTTTCCGTATGGGGCTGCCGCAGCCGGGACAGCGAGGGGTTCCGTGCTGTACTTGCCGGTCTGGAACCTTATGGAACCACGACAAAGGAACGTGCCGTCGGATTTCTTCTGGATCATGGTGTGTCTGTGGAGCATATCGAAGCCATCCGGAATATTCTTCTGGAAGATTAAACGGTGAACATATAAAATTTCCTCAAAACCTATTGACAAACGATGCAGTCTGTGGTATACTATCATCCGTGACAGAGATGTTGCCATGCGGAAGTGGCGGAACTGGCAGACGCGCACGTTTGAGGGGCGTGTGGATTACTCCGTACGGGTTCAAGTCCCGTCTCCCGCATTGAACACACGGTGGTTTTTCCAAAAGGAAGGATCACCGTTTTCTCTTTTTCCATACAAAAACACCGCCGGGTCTGCTGTTCTGCCGCCTGACGGTGTCTTTCGTTTTATGCGGTTTTATGCCATGACCTGCTGGCGGTAGGTTACACCGTTGGTATACGCCGCCATTTCCGCCCGCAGGAAATACCCCTGTTCATGGAGGCAGACCGGGCATACATTGGGTGCTTTTGTTCCCGTATGCAGATGCCCGCAGTTCTGGCACATCCAGACGCATACCGCATTGTTGGAGAACAGAGCGTCCCCGGACAGCCATGTTTCAAACTGACCGAACCGCTCCGCATGAACTGCTTCGATCTTTGCGATTTCCCGGAATACGGCGGCAGCACGGGTATTGCCGTCCCTGTCCGCCTGTGCCGCAAAGGCAGGATAAACATCGTTTGCTTCCGCACGCTCATTGCGCTGTGCCGCCTGCAGGATTCCGCTCATTGCCGGATCGATGTCCACGGGAAAACCACCGTCGATGGTCAGTGTCTGTCCGGACGCCTCCTGCAGAAGATCATAGAATACGGCGGCATGGGCTCTTTCCTGGTCGGCGGTATAGAGAAATACTTCTTCCAGTACATACAGATTTTTCTCTTTTGCCTTTTTGGCGGCAATGGTGTAGCGGTTTCGTGCCTGGCTTTCGCCCGCAAAGGCACGCATCAGGTTCAGGTGGGTTTCGGTGGGGGTGAAGATCATTTTGGATTCCTCTCATTCGGATAGGGTTATAGAAGCAGTATTTCCGGACAGCAGAAAAATATACCGTCCGGCAGAAATTTTCTTCCATCCCACTGGCGAATTCCCCCGGAATATGCTATACTGAAGATACCATATCTGAAATAACATCCATCGGGAGGACAAACCATGGCTTACTATATCGACGACGAAAACTACCGGATGCTGACGGAATTCTGCAACCGGAGAGACAACAGAGAAGACGGACTGCGCCGTGCCGCCATTCTGGGGATCGGGAAAGGCTCCATGGTGGCGCCCGGTGCGCTGGTGCGGATCCCCACAAACCAGATCGGCAGCAATGTGTATTTCGGGCTGTACAGCTACTGCAACGGCAACGTGACCGTAGGCGACAATGTGCTCATCGGTCCCCACTGCTCCGTGGCGGCAGGCAACCATAAATTCGATCCGGCTACCGGCTGGTTTTCCGGCAGAACCGAACCGGACGGGGACGACTCCATCGTCATCGGAGACGGCTGCTGGCTGGCTTCCCATGTGATGATCTCCGCCGGGGTGAAGCTGGGAAAGGCAAACCTGATCTGTGCCGGTGCCGTTGTGACCAAGTCCACAAAGGATTACGCCATCATGGCAGGGATCCCCGCAAAGCAGGTGGGACATATCGATCCTGTGACCGGTGAATATCACTGGTATTCCAGAGAAAACAAAGAAAATACGCCGGAAGAAACGGAACAGTGAGGGCATCATGGCTGTATTTCTGAAAAAACATACCAGAGCAGGACAGCTTTTTCCCGCACCTCTGCCCGGTGAAACCGTAAAAGAAAATCCCCCCACCTTGTCCTGGCTGGCGGAGGGAAAACACAGCTATACCGTGACCGTATGGAATGATGCCGGCGAGACTGTATGGCAGACTGACACCACACAGGCAGCCGCCGTACCGGACAGACTGCTGGCAGCGGGTACCTACAGCTGGGACGTGGCAGCCGATGGAGAAAACCGGGGCGTGCAGTGCTTTACGGTACCGGAGGACGCCATCGAATTTCTCCGTCCCACCGCTGACGAAATCCTTGCCGCCATACCTGCCGGTCATCCCAGACACCTGTTCACGAAGGAAGAAATCCCGGGGATTCTGGCCACCCACGAAAAGGAACTGCGGGTTCTGCGCCGGAATATTGAACAGGCATACAAGGACGGTCTGCCCGAACCGCCCCGATACCACAGAGATCCCGATGCCCTGCCTTACAGAGAGTATTTTGGTCGGTACCGGGACTACTGTGACCGGAATCTGGTAGCGCTGGCACTGGGGTACACCCTGCTGGGGGATGAAAAAGCCGGTGCCTTTGCCAGAGAGCTGTTCCTGACCATCTGCGACTGGAATCCCGAGGGACCCTGCAGTCTGTGCGGTCCTTTCCGGGGAGATGAGATCGGTCTGTCCAACGCCCGGTGTCTGCCTGCGGTATATGATATGCTCTGGCCTCTGCTTTCCGACAGTGAGCGGAGGTTTGCGGCAGGCGTAGTGATGGCTTACGGGTACCAGTGCGAGCGGCTTCTGACCCGACTGGATTTCATTGCCAATCCCGGCAGTTCCCATGCCGGACGACAGCCTGCCTATCTGGGAGAAGCGGCGCTGGTGCTGTCGGACAGCGGTGTTCTGCCGGCAGAGGTCTGCAGACGCTGGCTGACCTATGCAGCGGAAGTGTACGGCGGTATGTTCCCGTACTTCGGTACCTCTGACGGCGGCTGGGCAGAAGGTGTGTTTTACAGCACCAGCTATACCAAATGGTATCTGCCCTTCTTCTCCGCTGTGGAACGGTATACCGGAAAGAGCTATCTCTCCCGTCCTTTTTACCGGAATCTGTCAAAGTTTTTTGTGCATTTCGCAGATCCGGAAAAGGAAAATCATCCCTTCTGCGACGGGTATTGGTGTCATCCCGAGGATGCGGAGTGGCCCGGCTTCTTTGCCCAGGATCCCCTTGGGGTTTACGCCAGACGGTTCGGCTCGGAACTGGCGAAAAAACGGCAGCGGGAAACGCCCGAACCGGAGCTGTATCTGCTGCATCTGCTGGATACCTTCCTGCCCATTCCCGCAGAATCCGTTATCGCAGAGCCGGAAGACAATATGGCCGTGTTCCCGGAAGCCGGGTTTGCCGCTATGCATACGGATCTGTCCGACGGAGAGGGCGATCTTGCCTGTCTGATCCATGCCACCAAATTCGGTTCCGGCAGCCATCGTCACGCCGATCAGGGGAATTTCGCACTGTTCTGCGGAAGTACGGCACTGCTCTCTCCCTCCGGATATTTCGGCAGGGAATACGGCACCGCCCATCACCTGCAGTGGACCAACGCCACCAAAGCCCACAACTGCGTCCTGATCGACGGCGTGGGACAGGGGATCCGGGACTATACCGCCACGGGAAAGATCACCGGCTGGGGAAAGAAATGGAATCTGCAGTGGGTGGAGGCTGATCTTTCCGCCGCATACCCCATGTTGAAAAGCTATACGAGAAAATACCGCCTGTTCTCCCGTACCCTGATCGTGGAAGACCGGATCGAAGCGGAAAACCCCGTAACGGTGGACTACCTGCTTCACGCTCTGTCTCTGCCCACAGCGGAGAACCGTACCGCATGGGTGGAGAGAAACGGGAAAAAACTGCGGATCACGCCGGTCTGCGGAGATCTTGGCAGCTGCACGGTAACGGACGAATACGACACGCCACTGAACGAAGGGGTACCGGAAGCGTTCCATGCCGTTATGCCGCCCCAGTATCACATGAAGTGGCAGACAGATGCCAAGACCCGTCACTGCATTGTGATGCGGTACGATCTGCTGTAAACAAAAATGAACACCTCGTCAGGATTTTGTTTTCCCGATGAGGTGTTTTCTGTTTGATTCTCATTTCGTCCGCTCTGTGATCACACAGTCGTTTTCCATAATGGAGTCTTCCAGAAGGATCTTCCCGATGGAGTCGGCTGTAATGTACCCGGTGTGGGGATTCTTCACGGAATGGATACGCCCCTTCACGTCAGCTTTCACATCGGAATATTCAAAGGACAGATCCGCATCCTCCGCCATGGTACAGTCGATCAGAGTCAGGTTCTTGCAGTAGCAGAGGGGCTGTGTACCGCTGATCCGGCAGCGCACAAGGGTCAGACCATCGGAATACCAGCCCAGATATTCTCCGGCTACAATGGAATCCTCCACCAGCACATTCTTTGCGTGCCAGAAGGCGTCCTTGGTCTGCAGATCGGAATTTTTGATATGCACATTTTCCGTGTACTGGAAGGAATACTTCCCGTGCATGGTCAACCGGTCGATGGTCAGATCCCGGGTTTCCCAGAACAGGTACTCCGAGGTGATGTCACAGCTTTCCACTGTCACCCCGCGGCATTTCCATCCGAACTCCGGTGAGAGGATCCGGCATCCGTCAAGAACCATCCGGTCGCACTCCCGCAGACATTTAACGCCGTTGATCCTGCAGTCTTCCAGCCGACCGTCAGCTGCATACCACAGAGGGGCACGGCAGGTTTCTTCCAGGGTACTGTTCTGTACGGTAAAATCCATGGCGTGCCAAAGGGGGTACCGAAGAGCAAAACGACATCCGGTCACAAACACATCCCGTGCTTCCTTCAGGACGGATTCCCCGTCAGCAGGGCCAGCGAAGATACATGCAATCACATCACCATGGGTCAGGTTGTAGAGGGAACGTTCCGCATCAAAGGTCTCGTTCTGTATGCAGATTCTGGTCATAATATTTCTCCGATATGTATTTTTTCAGCCGTTTCCGGTATAGCCGCTGACATACAGATCCTCATAAATGATACGGTAAATTTCGTCACTGACTTCAGCCAGATCGTATACCCAGTAAAACTGTTCATCGATCAGACCACCCCAGCAGCTGATATAGCCGTTGGGATAGCTGTACTGCTCAAAAGTGCAGCCCTTCATGGAAAGAAAGGTTGTGCCCAGTGCGATCAGTTCCGTATCGGAAAAGGAGGTGGTACACATACCGGCTGCTTCCCGGAACAGGGCAGGGTAATCCGTAATTTTCAGGGTACGGAAATTGGTGAAGATGGATTTGATTACCTCTCTCTGCCGGTCGTTCCGCTTCAGGTCGTTGTCAATTTCCCGCAGCCGGGCATAATTGACAGCCTGTTTTCCGTTCAGGTTGTAGATGCCGGGTTCTGAACCTCCGGGTAAACCCATATAGGGAAGTTCTTTTTCATCCAGATCCACGGATGCGCCGCCCAGCAGATCGATCACGGAGGTGGCCTGGGTGTAATCCACGGCGATGTAGTCCTCCAGATGGAGATAGAGATTTTCGTTCAGTGCCTTTACAGCCAGCGGTGCGCCGCCCATGGAGAAAGCATAGTTCATTTTGGTGTGTGCTTTCCGGTCGGACAGGTAGGTGTAGGTATCTCTGGCAATGGAAATGATCTTGCATTTGTTATGTACCGGATCCAGCGCAGTCAGAATGATTACGTCAGAGGCTTTTTTTTCATCCAGACCATAGAGAACGAAGAGCTTTATCTTCTCTGCGCCCGGCTTCAGATAACTGACACCGCTGCCGATCTGTATTATGTCACCGGCGGGCTTGGTTTCTGGTGCCTTGGTTTCTTTCTTTGTTTCCGCAGGTCTGGTTTCCGGTGCCTTGGTTTCTTTCTTTGTTTCCACAGGTCTGGTTTCCGGTGCCTTGGTCTCTTTTTTTGTTTCTGCAGGTCTGGTTTCCGGAGGCTTTGTTTCCTTTTCTGTCTCCGGTTCGGTTTCCGGCTCGATCCATACGATTTCCTCCGTGGTTTCCACAGGTTCCGCATCGGAAATATCCACACCGGTACCGGTACTTTCTCTGCGCAGGACGGCCAGAGCTTCTTCCGGCAGCTGAATGGACTGGAAATCGCCGTTTTCGTTCAGAACACCGTTTTCCGCAGTCTCCGGCATCGGTTCACGGATAATGCTGCCCGTGTCCACAACGGAGAGATCCTCCGCTGAGACAAAGCTGTCCCGCTCCAGCCCACTCATCAGATAGGCGTAACCTGTGACCAGAACACCGGTCAGTGCGGCAACAGCGATCAGCGGGATGCCTATGAGAGGGAGCCATTTCTTTTTTGGTTTCAATATCAATGCCTGCTTTCCTGGTATTCCTGGGGTCTATGCTCCTCTGCAATCAGTTCTTGGCTTCGTAACGGTACTGGAACCGACCGCCGGGTGCTGTGTCACCGTACTGGTAGAAATCGAGGATATCCACTTCTCCGGCTTCATTTTCTGCAAGGTTGTTGTCTGCCCACTTGAACCGCAGGGTAAAGGTACCCTCCGGCAGACCCAGCATACTGCGGGGAATGGAAACCTGCAGAACCCTGCCGGAAACGGACCACTGTACCTCTCCCACCGTTTGCCAGTTCCAGCCGCCCAGAGAGCGTTCCAGTACCCCGGCCTTTTCCCGGTTCAGGATAAATTCATATCCCTCCCAGTTTGCTGTACTGTCGTCCACGTTGATAAACAGCCGCATCCAGCGCTCGTCCGTGGGAGCGGTGATCTCGTTTTCGCATTCCATATAGAAGTATACGTTTTCGCTGTCCTGCGCTACTTTCGCCAGGGACAGGTCATTCCGACCGGTGTCGTTGGTGTAATGGGTGGTCAGGTATCCGTCGCAGTCCCGGTCTTTTGTGTTGTTTTTGTAGGTGTAATAGTTCGGCGCCACGCTGTCCCACTGGGATGTAGTGCCGGTTACATCAATGGTTGCGGCGTCCGATGCTTCCGGCAGGGTACGGGTACCCTTAAACCGGCGGATGTAGGAGACCATCTGATAATAATAGTGGTCTTTCAGCCGTCCTTTGGAGGGTTCGATGTCCCGGCTGAAATAGTCGTTGAACTGATCGGGGAAGGCGTTGGTCACACCCTGCCATTCCTCTGCCCGTCCGGCGACCCATTCGTTCCAGCCGGTGATGAAGATGAATTCCGGATCCACCTGCAGGGCGTATTCAAACTGTTCCGCCAGATTGGCACCGTAGAGAACGGCATTTTCTCTGGTATCATATCCTTTTGAAGTATATGTGCGTCCGAAGATGTTTTCCCCGTTCATGGCGGTCAGACCAAGCTCGGCGGAATGGTTCTGCGCCACGCCCACGGTCATCTGCTCGGGTGTGCCGTCTTCGTTGTAATACACCTGCTGAGGATATACGGAAAGCCATCCCCACATATCCTGCTTGGTCTGTCCCAGCGTATAGGAGGGCTGACCCCGGCGGAAGGTGAAGAAATCCAGGATTTCTTCATGGATCTGGTTGTCCCGGCGGATGGATTCGGGATAGGCTATCAGCAGAGGCTTGCCTTCCCAGTAGAACCACAGATCCTGATACCTGCCCTGCCGGTAGATATCCTGATACAGGCTTTCCAGCTGGATTTTTGTGTTGTCGCCGGGGGCAAAGGGCAGAATGAAGGAGATCTGCGGCGTCTTCACCCCGTCTGCACGGGCTTCGGCAAAGACTTCAAACAGTCTGGTATAGGATTGCCGCCAGGTGTAGGTACCGTTGGTGTTGTCGAAGATGATCACATCCACACCGGCATCCGCCAGCATTTCCGCGTGCTTCCGCAGAACCCACTTGTCGATGGTGTTGTAATACCCGAACAGAGGCTCGTTCCAGTGATGCGGAGCGTTCAGCGCACCCCATGCCGGATGATCCAGATCATGAATGGCCTCAGGGTATTCTTCAATAATTTTCGATACGTTGTAGGGGCTGGTCTGGTTGGCGTGCTCGCAGTGCCATGTCCAGTAGAAAAGCCCTACAAATTTGTCCTCTCTGACATCCCCGGTTTCCTCGTTGCCGGGCAGAACACGCCCCAGCCCGTCCACGGCGTCCCAGGTGTCCGGCATGGCGTCACGGGTGTAAATGGCATGGTCGGCGGGGTATACCACCGGTTCCGGCGTTTCATTGAAGTAAGACAAATCGATCACACTCCCACAGCTTAAAAAATCGGTTTCCGGGGTCATGGTATAATGGATAGCTGCCTGGAATTCCCCGGGAGTTTCCAGACCGTCCGCATAGACAATTCCGCCGCTGACTTCGGAAAGGAAGCACCATACGCCCACCGCTTCCACTGAATCGTGGAGAAGCAGAATGTATTCCCCGGCAGGCTGCTCGTCAAAGGAGAAGTCCAGTATGGCATTGTCGGGGAAGTCCACGTACAGTTCCGTTGCCAGAGCCGTTCCGTTTACGGAAGCATCAAAATTTTCCGTCCACCGGTAGAGAGAAAAACGCAGGGTACCGATGTCGTTGGACCAGCTGGGACAGCAGACCTCCAGGCGGTCAAAGGGAGCTGTGGCATGGAAACGGAACCCAGTCCGTTCATACTGACCTACCGACATGGCGGTTTTGTCCGCACCGGGACTATACATATTCTTCGTTACGGCGTATTTGTTTTTGATCCCCTCCGGCAGAGTATCAGCGGTTTCGGTGCTTTCAGTGGTTTCGGCACTTTCCGCCTCTGTTTCCGGTTCCGGGGGACTCTGACAGGCGCAAAGACCCAGCAGAATACACGGCGCAAGCAGTAAGAATATCCAAAATCTTCTGAACATGAGATACCTCCAAATCTGTCCGGCAGGGAAGCTTTGTTTCCTTTTCTTCCATTATAGCAAAGGTTTTTCCGGATGTCAACTTTCTTCCCGCCAAAAAACTGCCGCCCACGGGAAAAGCAGGCGGCAGATAATGTATGGTGTGTCATTCAAACCAGGCATCCAGAAGTTTGGTAAGCTCGGTTTCGATAGAGGTCTGGTTGGAAGCTACGGCAGAAGCGGCACCGCTGTTGTTCCATACGGAAGTGGAGATCTGATCTACCAGGGATACACCGATCTGGAAAATGCTGTGGTACAGAGGCTTCAGGGAGTTGGCGATGATCTCCAGCATTTCCACGGAATCTTCATTCCGCAGACCCTTGTTTTCCACGGTAATTTCGCGGTAAACGGGGATGACGGAAACTTCGCTTTCATAGGACAGGGCGTCCAGGATGTGACCGGTTTTTTCGGCATCGGCGCTGGTCACGGGAATGTGTACGCAGGTGGTGCCGTACCAGGTGTTGCTGATGTAGCTTTCCTGTGCTTCATCGTATTTGGGGTAGGGAACGATACCGAAGTCAAAGTCAAATTCACGGAAGATCTGGAACTTGCACACTTCGGACTGAGAGAACAGAGCTCTCTGGGTCTTGAAAGCATACAGATAGCCGCCTTCGTTGGGATCCATGTCATCGCCTGCCATGCCCTGGAATACCTTGGCATCTTCGGTGGTCAGAACAGCAGCCAGCTTGTCGATAACATTGTAGAACCGGTCGGAGCCGCAGTCAAAGCTCAGGGTATCGCCCTGGTTTTTCATCATCATTTCGCCGCAGCTGAACAGGAAGCTTTCCATGGAGGTCTGGTTGTGGCTGTAGCCGTAGGCCACGTTGCCGTCTTTGTTCCAGGCAATGGAATCATCCCCGCGGAGAGAAGCGGCGGCGGTCAGGTAGCTGTTGAAAGCATCCATGGTCCACTTGCCTTCTCTGACCAGATCATAAGGATGCTCCAGACCAAGATCTTCCAGAATGCTGTAGTTGTACGCAAGCAGCCGGATCCCTTCCTGTACCATGTAGTTGGCACTGCCCACGGCACCGTACAGGGTATTCTTGATGGTGATGGCATCGTTGAAGCTGGCGTTCCACCAGTCCTTGTCAAACTGGATGGTATCGATTTCCCGCAGATTCAGGAAGCAGCCTTCTGTAATCAGGGGAGAAGCACCGCCCATGGGGATATACATGATGTCGTATTCGTCATCTCCGGCAGCAATAGCGGTACGGGCTTCGGAGGCTACGGCTTTCAGCTCCCAGGTGTCTGTTACCAGGGTTTCCTGCAGGGCAATGTCAAACTTTTCTTCGATCAGGCGGTTCCGGTTGTAGATGGCGTCGTTCAGGGCTTCGCCGGTTACTTCATACCGTTCCATGGTGCTCATCATGTTGTAGATATCTTCCATGTTCAGAATGGAAAAATCTTCTCCGCCGTACCCGGTTTCCGGATAGGGATAGACGTATTCTGTTTCTGCCGGTTCGGTCTGTGCGGCGGATGTACCTCCGGCTGTTTCAACGGCATCGTCAGCAGGGGCGGAGCAGGCGGACAGAACGGCGGCTGTCAGCAGAACGCTGAGAAGCAGGCTGTATTTCAGAAAATGTTTCATGAGCAGACTCTCCTGTTATGGTGAATTTCGGATAGAATACCCTGTCTGCATTGTAACACACTGTTCACGGTTTGTCAATGATTTTCAGGCGTGTTAATACTATACAACAGTTTTAAGATGTTCCGATACGGCAGAGAAAAATATTTCCTGCAGAAATTTCCGTTTTCCTCTTGACAAATCTGGTCTATTGTTATAGACTATAGATACAGATCGGTCTATATCTATAAACCGAGGAGGAAAATTTATGGAATATCAGAAACTGTGTGAAAGCGACTGGCGGTTCATGACGGTGATCTGGGACAGTGAGCCGGTGAGCTCCACGGAGCTGGTGAAGCTGTGTCAGGCAAAGCTGGGCTGGAAGAAATCCACAACCTATACCATGCTGAAAAAGATGATCGAAAAGGGGCTTGCGAAAAACGAAAACACTATGGTCACGTCCGCTGTATCCCGGGACAGCGTGCGGAAAAACGAAAGCGAGCTGTTTATGGATCAGACCTTCTCCGGTTCTCTGCCGGGATTTCTGGCGGCATTTCTGGGGAACCGAACCATATCCGCCGAGGAAGCGGACGTGCTGATCCGCCTGATCGAGGAACATAAGACGGAGGCTCCCTGACGAGGTGCATACTATGCTGAAAACAATCTTTGATGCCGTTCTGGACATGAGCCTGTCAGGTGGGACGGTGATTCTGGCGGTGATATTCTGCCGGCTGCTTCTCGGAAAATGCCCGAAAAGGGTGACGGTATTTCTCTGGCTTCCGGCGGCACTGCAGCTGATCCTGCCTGTGTCCGTTCCGTCTGCGGTGAGCTTTTTCAATCTGCTGCCCCGCAGAGCTAAGGGGTATACGGAAGCTGTGATACCGGAAAACATCTACGGGGCGGAACCCACCGGTATGACAGCCGTACCGGTGCAGAATGTGATCTCTGCCGAACCGGCTCCGATACCTGCGGCGGATCCCGCACAGCTCTGGATGACGGTGGGGGCTGTTCTGTGGCTTGCCGGAATGGTGATTATGCTTGTCTGGGCGGCGGTGCAGTATGCCGGACTGGCAGGAAAAGTGAAAACGGCAGTCCTGATGGATGGGGAACGGCGTGTGTATCAGTCCGAGAACATCAGACCCCCCTTTATTCTGGGCGTGCTCCGTCCGAAAATCTATGTGCCGTATGAGATGGACAGTGTGACCGCATGGCAGGTACTGGCGCACGAGCGTACCCATCTGCGGCTGGGGGATCACCTGACAAAGCTTTTCGCCTTCTGCATCCTGACGCTGCACTGGTTCAATCCTCTGTGCTGGCTGGCGTTTGTCTTCTTCGGCAGAGATGTGGAAATGCGCTGTGACGAGGCGGTGCTGGTACATTCGGATCCGAAGGAATACGGTACGGCACTGGTGGAGCTGGCGGCGGAAAGACGGTACTCTGTCACCGGTCCGCTGGCATTCGGTGAAACTTCTGTAAAAAAGCGGGTGAAGCATATTCTGGCGTGGAAAAAGCCTGCTCTTTGGCTTTCTGCTGCCGCCGTGGGATTCTGTGCAGCTGTGCTGATCGTTTGCGCCACGGATGCGGTGGAGTCACCGTATGGGTGGACATCCGTGGTGACGGCGGAGGATTTCAGCAGCAGAACAATAACATACTACGGGGATGACGGCAGGTACAGTGCAGAACTGACCGACACGCAGCTTATGGAACTGGTACAGTGTCTGCGGAATGTACCGGAATCCGCCATGCATATCGGCAGGGAGATCCGTCATTTCAACAGAGGGATCAGAATTGTGATGGATGATGCGGGAACAATGCTGTTCTGGGATGGCGAAAAGGTGATTCAGAAAGCTGTACGGACAGGTATATTCACATTTCATCCTGCATGGCGCATGGATGACCCTGCATTGGAAGCGTTTTTTGCCGAGCTGGAAACATCCATCCTTGACGGACAGGGCACACTGACGGAAGAATCCGTTTCCGTATCCGTATCGGTTTCCGGGACAGATAAGGCAATCGCCCCGAAATGGTATCCGGAAGGCAAGTGGGATCACGATTATGACAAACTGCCCGTACTGGTGCTTTCGGATTTCGCTGTACTGGAAATTCAGGCATACTGGCAGCCGGAAACTCTGTCCGTTTATGAGGAATACTACCACCCCCTGTCCTCGGAGACCACCAGAATTGAAACCGTGACCCATGCCATTTCCAGAAATGCAGACGGAAGCTATTCTCTGGAGATCACACGGCAGAACCCGCATCAGGAAGAAAAAATAATCTACTATATTATGAACGGGGAAGAGAAATATATCTTCAAAGCGGTATTCCCGGCAGATAGAACGGAAGAAACAACAGTGGTTTCCCTGTATATAGATCCGCCGGTCTCCATGGAAGAAACACAGTGGGCGGATACACTGGGCGAATATGCGCCGATGGC
>JAFZET010000080.1 GCA_017560565.1 Clostridia bacterium
CCACCATCAGGTTGCCCATGACCTTCCCACAGCGGATCATGGCTCCGGTAGACAGCATATTCAGTACCATTTTCTGGGCTGTACCTGCCTTCATACGGGTGGAACCGGTAACCACCTCCGGTCCAGTAACCACTTCAACGGGGATATCGGCAAAGGCAGAGATCTCCGCAGGACTGGTACAGGCGATAGAGCCGGTACGTGCTCCGATGGATCGGGCATAGGCAAGTCCCCCCTTCACATAGGGAGTCCGCCCGGAAGCTGCCACACCCACCAGGAAGTCTTTTTCGTTGAAGCCGACAGCACGCAGTTCCTCTTCTGCCAGGGTGAGAGAATCCTCCGCGCCCTCCACAGCGGAAAACATGGCTCCCATGCCTCCGGCGATCAACCCCACCACCGTGTTGTCATCCACACCATAGGTGGGACGACATTCGGCTGCGTCCAGTACCCCCAATCTCCCGGAGGTACCGGCACCGATGTAGATCAGTCTGCCGCCATGCTGCAGAGCATACGCCGCCGCTTCGATCTGCGCCCCGATCTGTGGGAGGGCTTTTTCCACCGCTTCCGCTACGGTTTTGTCCTCGGCGTTGATGATGGCGGCAATCTCCGCCGGGGAGGCTTTATCAATATTGGCAGAGCGGGGATTGCGTCCCTCGGTAGCCAGTTTTTTCAGTTCATTCAGTTCCATATCAGCCAAGATCCGGTGTATCCACAGACAGAACCACACCGTTTTCCGCTCCGTCGGTTTCCAGTACGATCACTTCGTTTACGCCTGCCTTCAGAACCGTTGCCGGGCAGTACATGGTCTTCTGGGGACCTGCATCGTTGTAGTACCGACCCAGGTGGAAGCCATTCACCCATACACAGCCGTGATGGAAACCATCCAGCCGGATGAAGGTATCCGCCGGTTCGTCTACGGTCATGGTGCCCTTCAGGAAGAGAGAACCTTCAAAGGTATCCGCTGCACCGTCAGCAAAGGGCAGACCGGTCAGGTTATTGGGTTCGGCAAACTGGGGCATGGTCAGAGGAGTAACTTCCCAGCCAAAGTGATACTGCTGACCAAAACGGATACCCACAGCACCCTTGCGGTCACGCATCATGGGACCATAGTTCACACGACCCATGTTTTCCACCAGAATGTCCACCTTGATGGCGTCACCCACCTTCAGATCCAGAACAACATCCGGATTCCGGCGATCCCTTTCAAAAATACCAACCAGCTTGCCGTCAAAGAACACGGTAGCTCTGTCGTGGAGGGCGTCAAAGGTCAGCTTTGTACCGGAGATGGGTCCCTTCACCACGGTAGAGTACAGGGTGAAGCCGAAGTTCTGATCCAGATCCTCCTGATAAACGGGAGCGGGCAGCTTTACCGCCTTGCCCAGCAGAGAAGCCGCATCCAGAACAGACAGGGATTTTGCAAACTTCACTTCGCCGTAGCCTGCCTTTCTGGATTCAGAAGCAGTCAGCACGGTTTCCACGCCGGTGAAATCCCGGATAGCATCACGGACGGCATAGTACGCCTTGGTACGGTCGCCGGCTTCGGACAGAATGGCGTTGTAGTCGTAGCTGGTAATGGTGGGCTGGTACACACCGGTGTGGTTGGCACCGTTCATCCAGCCGAAGTTGGTACCGCCGTGGAACATATAGTAGTTACAGGAGGCACCGTCTTCCAGCATTTCCTTGAAGGGATTCACCATGTCGTCCACTTCTCTTACATGGTGTTCCTCGTACCAGTGGTCGAACCAGCCGCACCAGTATTCCCCACACATACAGGGTTCATCGGGGCGGTAGAACTTCAGGGTCTTGAAATTGCCTCTGGGGTTGGAGCCGAAGTTGGCCACGGACAGATACTGTGGCAGTGTACCGCCGTTCAGCATCCAGTCACAGGCACCGTCGGAGGTGAACAGACAGCAGTCCACGCCAAGATCTCTGTAAATATCGGCTACAGCCTGCATATAGTCGTGGTCGTTGCCGTAACTGCCGTATTCGTTTTCGATCTGCACCATCTGAATGGGTCCTCCCTTTGTGGACAGAAGAGGTCCGATCTGGTCAAACAGGGCTTCATAGTACCGGCGTACCTTGGACAGATACACGGGATCGTTGCAGCGGATGGGCATTTTGTCATACTTCAGCAGCCATGCCGGCAGACCGCCGAATTCCCATTCCGAGCAGATATACGGCCCGGGACGGACGATCACATTCAACCCCAGTTCCCCCGCCAATCTGATATAGGCAGCGATATCCAGCATACCGGTAAAATCAAACTGCCCTTCTGTTCTTTCGTGCAGGTTCCAGCAGGTGTAGGTCTCCAGTGTATTGAAACCGCATTCCTTCAGCTTGGTCAGGCGGTCAAGCCAGTATTCCCGGGGAATCCGGAAGTAGTGCATGGCACCGGAAAGAATGGTATAGGGCTTTCCGTCCATGAGAAAGTTTTTCTTGTCATAGGAAATGATAGCCATTTTTTGTCTCCTGTCTGCGTAATTGGATTTGTGTACAGTATACCATGAATCCAAGCGGATTGCAATGGAGAATGCTTTCTTTTTCCTTCTCAAATGACAAAAATACATAGAAACCGGTCAATCCATCCATACAGAATGGTGCAATTTTGTGCATTTTAACCTGTTGACAAGTCTGCAAAAGTGTGATATACTCTTTCCATCACAAAAAAATGCGATAACAGGGAAACGGAACGGGCTACGGTTCATCGCCCAGAGAACTGCCGGTGGGTGCAAGGCAGAAAGATGACAGCTTCATTCCTCTGGTCCCTCAGCAGCAGATCCCAAATGGTACATCAGAGTAGGGTCTGACGGGTTCCTGCCGTTACACGGGAAAGGCATCGTGTTGTGCCTGTAAAGTGGGTATTTTCACCAATCAGAGTGGTACCACGGGAGCATTCAGCCCTCGTCTCTGTCGGTTTTCCGATGGGGATGAGTTTTTTTTATGTCACCGCAGTTCGCTCTCAGCGGAATGATACAGACAAAACAACATCCTATCATTCTATTTTACAAAGAGGTAAACCATCATGAAACTCTCCTTCTCCACCCTCGGCTGTCCCGATTATTCCTGGACTGACATCTATACCATGGCCAAAGACCTTGGCTTCCACGGTATCGAAGTGCGCGGACTGGGCAACGATATTTTCTCTGTCAACGCTTCTCCCTTCCGTCCTGAAAATCTGGAAGAAACCAAGGCAACCCTGAAGCGTCTGAAGCTGGAAATCTGCTGTCTTTCTTCCGGCTGCGCTCTCCGTTTTGCCGACCGCCACGAAGAAAGCATCGCCGAGCTGAAGGAATATATCCGTCTGGCAAAGGAACTGGGGACGCCTTACATCCGTGTTCTGGGCGATCTGACCGCAGAAATCACCACCGATTTCCCGGACGAAAACGTAATTGAACCCATGAAGATTCTGGCACCCATCGCCGAAGAAGCCGGTGTAATGCTGCTGATCGAAACCAACGGTGTGTACTCCGATACCGCCAGACTGGCCGATGTTCTGGCACAGATCGCCTCTGACGCCGTAGGTGCGCTCTGGGACTGGAACCACCCCTACCGTTTCGCAGGGGAAATGCCCGAAAAGACCATCAACAATCTGGGTGCCTACATCAAGCACTGTCATATCAAAGACTCTGTGATGGAAGACGGCAAGGTTTGCTACAAGCTGGTGGGCGAAGGCGATCTGCCTCCCATGGTGGAATATCTGAAGGCTCTGCGCTCTCTGAACTATGAAGGCTACATCTCCCTGGAATGGCTCAAGCAGTACGCACCGGAGCTGTCTGATGCCGGTATCGTATTCCCCCACTATGTGCACTTCATGCACCAGTATCTGGGTCTTGACGACGGCACCGCCAGACTCCAGAAGAACAAGCGGGGCGACGGCTACTTCGTATGGGAAAAGGACCAGCTGATCGATATGACCTTTCCCCAGGTACTGGACCGGATGTGCGAAGAATTCCCGGATCAGTACGCCTTCCGCTACACTGAATTTGACTACACCAGAACCTATCCCGAATTCCGTGAGGACGTGGATACCTTCGCCCGCGCCCTGATCTCCATGGGCGTAAAGCAGGGCGACCATGTAGCCATCTGGGCAACTAATGTTCCCGCCTGGTTCATCACCTTCTGGGCATCCGTGAAGATCGGTGCGGTTCTCGTTACCGTCAACACCGCCTATAAGATCCACGAAGCCGAGTATCTGCTCCGTCAGTCCGACACCCACACGCTGGTCATGGTAGACGGCTACAAGGATTCCGATTACGTTTCCATCATCAAGCAGCTGGTTCCCGAGCTGGAACAGAACGATGAAGTCAAGCCCATCCACAGCCGTAAGCTTCCCTTCCTGCGGAACATCATTACTGTGGAATCCAAGCAGAAGGGCTGCTATACCTGGGACGAAGCCATGGCACAGGCAGAAAAGACCCCTGTGGAAGCCGTATACCGCCGTGCAGCCATGATCAACAAGCATGACGTATGCAATATGCAGTACACCTCCGGCACCACCGGTTTCCCCAAGGGCGTTATGCTGACCCACTACAATATC
>JAFZET010000081.1 GCA_017560565.1 Clostridia bacterium
AGGATCGAAATACCATTGTTTTTCAGCCATACAAATTCTCCTTTCCGGGGTAAACGGATCTGCCGGAATGTCCGCACTCTGCAAACACAGGACAGTACCGTGGTTTTTCGGCTGCTTATGTGCAACCTATCTTTTATAAGCTCCGAAAGACTGTGTACAGTATACAAGATAAAACTAAAAAAGTCAATAATCAGATTTAAAAATACAGGGATTTCATACCATTTCTCTCTCTTTTTAATGGGAAATCTGCGAAAAAACAAAGCTTCTGTTTCTGTATTTTATTTATAAATACATATATAAAAATCGTACATCCGATATTCTGTTTTTGACCTTCAAATTCTGAAAAACTATATACAAATTTTCAGGAAGTGTGGTATAATAAAAGATAGTTACAGATATACGATGTAGAGGAATGCTTTTGCCCGGCGTTAATGTACAAGGCGGCTGCTTCTGCAGAAAGGATACCGTTATGAACGAAACACGACATGCCGCAGATGCTGCGGAACTGAAAAAATGGTTTCAATCGGAGAACAGAGAGTTCAGTCCGTATATGTATTTTCCGATCACATCCGAAAATGAACTGTCCAATGAAGAAAAAATCATAAAGCTGATTCAGGGATACAAAAAAGCCGGTTATGGTGGTGTGATTCCGTTTTCTTTCGGAAAGAGTCCCATTGCCGCACTGTCCGAGGAGTACTATCGGGTTTCGGATATTGTCTGCCGCTGTGCCTGTGAAAACGGAATGCAGGTAGGGTATATCGACGACTCCTATATCATGCGTGCACATATTGCCAAAGAAGGCGATAATGCCTCCCGTTGCTCCATTCTTTGTAAATACGAGATTGCCTGTATTACCGGAGATAGAATGCACAAGGAAATACCCAAGAAGGGAAAACTGATGTCTCTGATGGCGGTCAACGATGATACACAGGACTTGCTGGATTTGTGTCCTTATCTGACTGAAGCGGAGGATAAATGGATCCTGGACTGGACGGTTCCGGATGGAAACTGGAACATGGAACAGTATTTCTGCGAAAAAGACACGGAAGCCAATTATATTGATTATCTTGATTATGACATATCCTCCAATTATCTGAAAGCTACCTTCCGTACCTGGCTTGATCGGATGGCGGAAAGACATGAAGTGTTTTCGCCCATGTTCATCTACCGGAATGTGGTATATGGCGGCCGGAACAGACGGATGTGGAATGAAAAATTCAATACTGTTTTTGAAGAATATTATGGATTCGATCCGGCACCGTATTACCCTCTCCTGTTCCGGGATTTCGGGCGGTATTCCAAACGGTACAAGAGTATGCTTATGGTTTGCCGGGCGCATATGCTTGTGGAAGGGTATATGAAAGCAGTTGCGGATATCTGTCATGCCAAGGGGATCTTCTGCACAGGTTTTCCGGCAGAATCCAAAGCAACCTCCTGCTCCTGGATGTTTGGTGACGGACAGATGCTCCATAAGTACACTTCCGCCCCGGGGATTTCCATACCGTTTGCCTATCTTTACGGTCTGAATGGAATCAAAATTGCCGCAGGTGCCGCCAATGCTTTCGGTCAGGAAGTGGTTTCGGCTGATATTTTCAAGTATTATGAGCAGCTCTCCAAGGACATCATCTATCGTGAAACTATGAACGCTTTTGTCAGAGGCGTCAATATGTTGTTTGCCCATCTTGGAGAAGACCGCACAGACGAGCATTCCACTTTCGGAGAAAAAGATCCTGTATGGGGATCCATATTCTCCAAAAACGATGACCTTGCGGATTATGCCGATTTTACAACCCGTTCACAAACATTGCTCAGAGGCGGGGAACATATATGTGATGTTGCGATTCTGTATCCGATCCACTCCCTGCATTCTTTTGTTTTCCTGTATCAGTCTGCCGCAAGTCAGGGATTTGAATACCCTGTCACTCCAGAAAATGCGGATTATATGGAGATTATGAACAGTTTTCTGAACTATGTGGGTATGGACTCCACATTCGTTCATCCCAACATCATCCGTGACCGGGCATTTTCCGAAAACGGTACGCTGTTCATAAAGCAGGAAGGGAAGGACATCCCACAGAAATACAAGGTGCTGGTGATGCCCTCCATGTCACTGATCAGTCTGAAAACACTTCGTGTCATCAAGAAATTCTATGATGAGGGCGGCAAAATCATCGCAACGGACAACCTGCCAAGCGGTGCCTATGAATGCAGTATGCTGGATGCGGAAATGAATTCTGCGCTCAAGACACTGACAGCGGAAGACAAGGAAGCAGAGTCGATCATCCGGTATATCTTCGGGGATGACTGTCAGGATCCGAGAGTTATAAAACAATATTACAAGAATGAAAACGAAAACGGCGGACAGGCCTATTTCTTCCCGTCCAATAAGACATCTGTGGACGGCACGGAATCGGTTGCTGCCAATATGCTTTACCAGGTCATTGAAAAGTTCCGTATGGCACCGGATGTGTATATGGACGGTATGCCACGGGTGGAATTTTCGGGTGTCGTGAATCATCATCTGCCCACATTCCTGAAGGTAGGGATCGGTGCCAAACTTGCCAAAGGATGTTCCATGAACTATATCCATAAACGGTATGCCGGATGTGACATTTA
>JAFZET010000082.1 GCA_017560565.1 Clostridia bacterium
AAAGAAATGTTCCTGCATCTGGATTATTATGTTACGGAATCCAGCGGACACAACTCCGAATACAATCAGTGGTTCCGGAAGCGTCCCGACCTGATCGAAAAATACTGTACCCACAGTACCAACTGGAACCCGGGAGAGTATGCCTACTCCCTGAATCTCCGGCTGAAGCGGGACTGGAAAGCGGAATTCACGAACTGGCTGGATACGGCTGTGGTGGATCCGAAACGGAGCAAGGAATACGCCGCCAACATCTTCAATGCCGTGATCGGGGATCATACGCCCTTCCGGTTCAACGGCAATGTGCTGAACGATGGGTGCATTACCAACCTGCCGAAGGAAACCTGCGTGGAAATTCCGGTATACGCCGGGGAAGAAGGCTTCCGGAAGCAGTATGTGGGAGCACTGCCCGCCCATATTGCCATTCTGGTAAACACCACGGCGGCTATTGAAAATCTGGTGGTGGAAGCGGCCATGGAAAAGAACCGGCGTAAGGTCTTCCAGGCAGTCTGTATGGATCCGCTGACCTCTGCGGTATGCAGTCTGCAGGAGATCAAAGACATGACGGATGCATTGTTTGCCGTAAACGAAGCGTTCCTCGGGGAGTATAAAGGATGATCGGGTATCTATTTGCCTTTCTGGCGCTGGCGGCGGCACTGGTCAAGGCATACTGCAGTAAAAAAAGCAGTATTTTCGTCCGTGACATTCGGGAAAATACCTTTTCCAACGGCATACGTATGGTATTCTGTATCGTCATCGGCGTAGGTATCGTACTGGCGGAGGGAGCATCCTTTGCGGTGGATCCCGGGACACTGCTGATCGCCGTTCTGGCAGGGGTGTCCAGTGCTGTTCATATCACCACATGGCTGGCGGCTACCAAAAGGGGCGCACTGATGCTTTTGAACATCTTCTACCTTTCCGGTGTGCTGGTACCGCTTCTGCTGTGCTATTTCCTGTATGACGAACCGATCCGACCCATCCAATGGGCGGGGCTGGTGGTGCTGATGGCGGCTGTGTACTGTATGTGCAGTTATAACAAGTCTCTGGGCGGCAGGCTGACCGGTACTTCGCTTGTGATCCTGATTGTCTGTGCGGTGACGGCTGGGCTGATGGATTTTACCCAGAAGATGTTTCTGTACCACGATCCTGCCGGGAGCATCGGTGTGTTCAATTTCTATACCTATGTCTTTTCCGCTGTGACCCTGATGGGGATCTATCTGTTCAGCAAATGGCGGGAGAGCGGCGGGAAATTCACGTTCACCGGCGAAAAACGGCTCCTTGGAGAAATCATGATCTACATCGTGGTTATGGCAGTCTGTATGTTCGCCAACTCCTGGCTGAAAACCAAAGCCGCTGTCTACCTGACTTCAGCAGAGCTGTATCCGCTGTATCAGGGAGCGAGCCTGATTCTTCTGGCGGCAATGTCTGCCGTGTTCTTCAAAGAGAAGATTACTCTGCGCAGTGCCGTGGGGATTGTGCTGGCTTTTGTGTCGCTGATCATGATGAATCTGCTGTAAACGCAAAAAAGAGAAAAAGTCATTCGCTGCCATCGGAAAAACGACAGGTGAATGACTTTTTTTGTTATGCTTCATAGACGGGATAGGCTTCCGCAAAGACGGGTTTCAGCCCCTGCAGGAGTACAAGCGATGCCAGCAGGACGATTCCGCAGACATATACCGCAGCAGCACCGCCGAGGCGGAGTACCATGGACAGGCGGAACAGATTGCCGCCCGCCAGATCCAGCAGAATATAGATCACAGCCATACAGACGGATGCTGCCAGCCCCGTACCTGCCAGTTTCCCGCAGTAGGTACGGCAGACCAGATTCCAGCAGTCCTTTCTGATCAGACCCAATCGGGCAAGGGTGAGGAATTCCGTGCGCCGGTCTTCCAGCTGATTCCGCAGGAACAGCAAGGTTCCGCAGAAGGAAGCAAGAAACAGAACGGACGCCAGCATAAGGGTGTAGTCCTGCATGACGCTGTATCTTGTTTCTGTAATCAGCGCATTCAGCAGACTGTTTCTGACGATGCAGTTTTCCGCAATTCCGGGCAGAGCCATAATCTTATCATAAGCTGTCTGCCAGTTTTCTTCCGGCAGATTCAGCTTGATTCCGCCATACATCAACTCCTCCGGTGTACCGAACCGTTTGGCATATATGTCGGTAGCATCCCATACTTCTATCAGCGAAACGCCCTCTACCGCCAGAACCGCATCCAATACAGACTGGGGGAAATAGGCAGAGGAAGGGCTGCCTTCCACAGACTTCCCGGTAATGCTCAGGTCATATCCGTGGTCTATATCGGGACCGGTGATAAAACCGTAGGACATGGGGATCAGCAGAGCAAAAACCGGCAGCAGATGCAGAAACAGCAGAACAACGGTCAGCCGCCGCAGGGAAAGCTTTGTTCTGTCAATATGGATCTTCCGATAGGTCTCCATGGAAGGCTCCCGGCGCATCATTTCCATGGTGTACCGTTTAGAGAAGCGGTTATCCTGTGTTTTTTCGTCTCTTCTGTGCAGAAAAACATGACAGGAAATCAGCAGGGACAGTATCAGAAGCGCCGCAGCCAGCAGTCCTGTGTACGGCAGTACCGATACTGCAGAAGCTTCTGTATGGATATCATACGCTGCCATGGCATTTGTCAGCCGGCTGTGATACCAGCGGAAGCCCAGACGGGAAAGTGCGGAGAACAGACAGGCTCCGGGGAGGGAAACCGTCAGTATCTGAAGCCACAGCATCCACACGATCTGTTTCCGGCACATACCAAGCTCTTCCAGAATCCGGTATTCCGCCTGGCAGTGTTTGTATTTCTGGCGGAAAAGTGCCGTAAACAGAATGCTCCCGAACAGCAGGGACAACAGAAACAGAAGAATCCCGCCCACGATCAGCGAGCGTTGATCTTCCGCCAGAAACAGCAGATATCCGCCATAGGCAAACAGCAGAAGTCCGTACAGAAAGCCGTACAAAACAAACCATCCCGGACGCTTTTTCATTTCCCGAATGACATACAGGAAGCTGAATGGCATTACACCAGACCCAGATCCTGCAGCAGGGAAGGAATGCATTCCTCAAACCGTACACCGTACCACTGGGTTTCATCCCCCATGGTAGCCTTGATGGCACATACCACATTGTCGGCGGCAACCTTGATGGCATCGTGGAGATTCAGTCCCCGCAGCAGTGCGCCGAAGAAAATGCTGGCGTATACATCACCTGTGCCATGACAGCGAACCGGCAGGTGGTCGGTGAGATATTCCGTGTAGATGCCGTTCTGATCCAGTGCAGCAGCACCTTCCATACCGTCAAACTGCACACCAGTGATCACAGCGGTTTTGCATCCAAGTGCCAGCAGTTTTTCCAGCAGGGCACGGATGGCATCCCGGTTGTACAGGTCGTTTTCACTATACTCCGTGCCGGTGAGGAAGCAGGCTTCCGTAAGATTGGGAACAACAAAGTCCGCTTTGGCGCAGAGGAGCTTCATGGCTTCCACAATGTCCATGGTGAATCCGGCATAGAGTTTGCCGTCGTCTGCCATGGCAGGGTCAATGAACACCACGCCCGGATGGAAAGTCTCAATGAAATCACCGATCATGGCTGCCTGTGCGGGAGAACCAAGATAGCCGGTGTACAGACCGTCAAAGGTCAGTCCTTCCTTGTGCCAGTGATCGGATACAGCGGGAATATCGTCTGTCAGATCCCGGAAAGTCCAACCGGAAAAGCCGCCGGTATGGGTGGACAGAACAGCCGTGGGCACAATGGCACATTCCAGTCCCATGGCGGAGAGCAGGGGCAGGGCAACGGTCAGGGAACATTTACCAAAGCAGGAAATATCCTGTATGGTGACAACACGTGTCTGTTTCATAATGAGTGTACCTCGTAGGATTCAAAAATTACGGAAATATTATACAGTGTTTACAGGTAAAATGCAACTGTAAAATTAAACAAAAAACAGACACCAGGAAACCCCGATGTCTGTTTTCGGTTATTGAACGCAACGGATAGAACGGAATAGAAATTACTTGATTTCTACTTCTGCGCCAGCAGCAACCAGCTTTTCCTTGATGGATTCTGCATCTTCCTTGGAAGCGCCTTCCTTCAGAGTCTTGGGAGCGCCTTCTACCAGTTCCTTTGCTTCCTTCAGACCCAGACCGGTCAGTTCGCGAACAACCTTGATAACGTCCAGCTTCTTAGCGCCGAAGGACTTCAGAACAACGTCAAATTCAGTCTTTTCTTCAGCAGCAGCAGCAGCGGGAGCAGCGCCGGCAGCAACAGCTACAGGAGCAGCGGATACGCCGAATTCTTCTTCGATTGCCTTAACCAGGTCAGCCAGTTCCAGAATGGTAAGAGCCTTGATTTCGTCAAGGATCTGAGTGGTCTTTTCAGTAGCCATTTTTATATCCTCCGTAATGTGAGATTGTGAATATATTTTGTGGATTTACGTACTTGTTTGTTATGCTGAAAACTTATTCAGCAGCAGCTTCTGCGGGAGCTTCTTCGGCAGCCGGAGCTTCTCCGGATTTGTCAATGATAGCCTGCAGACCGATAGCCAGACCGTACAGGGGGCTCTGGATGCTGCCGAGCAGCTTGCCGATGAGCACTTCCTTGGGCGGAATGTTGGCCAGTTCGTTTACAGTAGCCTGATCTACAACGGCACCGTCCAGGAAACCGCCGCGGATTTCAAAGGTTTCGATCTTGTCTGCGTATTCCTTCAGAATCTTAGCAGGAGCGATCGGATCGTCAAAGCTGATAGCCAGAGCGTTCATGCCTTCCAGTTCGCCCTTCAGACCTTCGAAGCCAACCTTATCGCATGCCTTGCCGATCAGAGTGTTCTTGATTACAGCGTATTCAACGCCGGCAGCACGCATAGCAGCACGCAGCTTGGTGTCGTCTTCAACTGTAATACCCTGGTATTTTACGAGAACGCCGGAAGCGGCACGGCCCATCTTTTCAGCAAGACCTTCCACAACGGCTTTCTTCTGTTCCAAAATTTTCTCGCTGGGCATCTTTGTTATCCTCCTTATAGAAATCGGTCACAGCAGGCAATAAAAAAATCTTTCTCCGGAATCCGCACACCGAAAAAAGATCGCACATACATAATTATATGAAACGTCTTGCCTCGGCAGGAAAGCGGATGCTTTTACTGGAACCTGCTGTCTTTGGTTCAACAACACGGATATTATACACCCATCCGCCGGATTTGTCAATAGTTTTTAACTGAAATAACAGACAAAATACCACATAATATCAGCGGCGGATGAGTGAATATACACAAAAATCAGTTCTCGTCCAGAAAATACGACGGATCGGAGAGAAAACGCTTTGTAAGAATATAATTCTCCGTTTCCTCCCAGCGTACCTCCGTAAGCCCGGTTTCCCGGAATTCGTAAACGGAAGCACCGGGCAGAGCGGTCAGAATGGGCGAATGGGTGGAAATGATGAACTGTGCGCCCTTTTTCACAAGATCCCGGATCAGGTGGAGCATGGCAATCTGACGGGCTGGGGAAAGCGCCGCCTCAGGCTCGTCCAGGATGTACAGTCCGCTGCCGCCGAACCGGTTGAGCATCAGGGAAAAGAAGCTCTCCCCGTGGGACTGCTCGTGCAGAGAGCGGCCGCCGTAGGAATCGATGACTTTCCGTGAGGGTGCGGGAAGTCTGTCCATTTCCTCAATCTGGGTAGCCACATTGAAAAAGCTTTCTGCCCGGAGAAAATAGCTGTCCTTCCACCGTTTTCCGGCATTGCGGACAAGCGTCATATACTGACACAGATCGGAATGGCTCTCACGAGTGGAAAAGGAAAAATTGTTTCCGCCGCCCTCCGGATTCATGCCGGCAGTTACGGCGACCGCTTCCAGCCGGGGGGACTTGCCGCTGCCGTTTTCCCCGACGAAAAAGGTTACGGGTGCGTTGAGCGGAAGGGTGCCGGCGGTAAGATACCGTACAAAGGGCAGGCGGCTGACATAGGAACCGGCTTTTTCCAGCCCGGCACGGTCGATACGGATTTCACGGATAAACATACATTCCTCCGTTAGGTCAGCGGCTGATCCGATACAGCCAGCCCTGTCCGGCTTCTGCGCAGATCGGAGAAGCGTATGTCTCCCCGGTGAAGCAGTCTGTCAATGTCGTTCCTTCCGGTACATTCAGTGCATATTCACCTGCATCTTTTGTGTGCAGGAACAGATACTCTCTGCTGCCGTAAACCACCGCATCCCGGCTGCACCAGAGATGAACCCCATGGAGACGGCAGAAACCCCGGAGCAGTTCGGGTGCCGGATCTGGATTTTTACCGGAGATAACCATTCCCATTGCACCGGCATCCGCAATGGCTTCGGACATTCTGACCGTTTCGGCAGGACAAATGAAAATACAGGCTTTGTACTGTTCTTTGACAGCCGGATAATCGTCGATCATGTAAACATCATAAGGCGAGCCGATATATCCGAGGTTCTTGCGGATGGAATACGGCATGCCGGCGGCACATCCGTCTTTGGCGTAGGCGCGTTCATCGATGAACACCGCAAGCTCAGCTGTGCTGGAACGGTCGGTATCCATGGCGGCATCGCAGATCCTGCGGCATTCCGTCAGAAGCGTGCGGTATCGGTCATCATCGTACCAGCCGCCCCACATATCGAACCACCACATGGCGTGCCCGTGGAGGAGTGCTCTGGCAAAATGCATCCGTATGACCTCACAGGTTTTCTCCGGCTCCGGACCGAACCAGATAGGACCATTGTAAGCCGGAAGCTCGTTGGGTGCCCCGGAAAGATGGGTGCGTGTGTCGTTTTCTGCAAAGTACAGCTTGCCGTGGCGTTTCAGGGAATCGATGGGCAGCATATTGGCGTGGTCTCTGCCCACAGGACGCAGCTCGGCATAGGAAACGGGGGAACAGATGAAATCCACATCCGCACTTTCCAGAATTTCCATTAGGGCATGGTGGCAGGAGGCGCAGGTGGTACACTCGAATGTATAACCGTAGAAACAACCAATCACCAGTCTGCGCTCTGTTTTTTCTTTGGCATAAGCGGAAAACTCCAGGATCCGCCGGGCGGTCATCCGGGAATAAAAGGCACGCAGCTCCTCTTCGGTACCGGTCAGTCCCTTTTCTTTGCAGTATGCCGCAAAGGCTTCCCGGGATCTTTTGCCGACAGAACCTTTCATATCAAAGGAGAACCATTCTTCGGTATTCCCACCGGCAAGCTGGTAGCCGACAATATGCTCCCGATAGGGGGCTTTTTCCACATGATCAATGAAGATCCCCAGCAGGCGCTTTGTTTCCTCAGCCCACAAATCGGAAGAAAAACATACCCGTCTGCGTTCCGTGAACCCGAAGTCGCAGCATTCCTCCGGATGTTCGTCCTCCCATTTTTTCGGCAGAGACAGATTTACCCGGGGGAAGATCCATGCATCCGGACGGGCGGAAAGGAT
>JAFZET010000083.1 GCA_017560565.1 Clostridia bacterium
ACCGGCTGCCTTTGCTTCAATGGCCATTTCCACCGTAACGGTATTTCTGCCGGATACGGAATGGATCAGCAGAACATCCCCGGCGGATACATGGTTCTGTGTCAGGATGGTTTTGCCCAGCCCCGGTACCCGTTCCAGAGAACTGGTCATGGTGATGGGACGGGTGTTCAGCATGAAACCGGGGAAGAAGATGGGATTGACCACAGCCAGTCCGCCGGTGCGGTAGAAGACTTCTTCCGCCAGGATCCCCGCATGGGAACAACCGAAGACAAATACGTTTTTCTTCTGTTCGATGGCTTCAGCGATTTTATGGGAAGCCGCCAGAATGGTTTCCTTCTGGGTGCTCCACGCTTTTTCAATACATTCGGTCACAATGCCGATATAGGATTCGCCCTGCATTTTTTTACTCCTTTGTGTGTGGTTCCGTTGACCGGATCTGTCAGTACCATTATAACGGATTTTTTTCGGGGATGCAAGGACTTCGGCAGGATTTTCAGGAGAATTTTGGGGAGATTTAGAATTTGATTAGTGAAAATGCATAAAATAGTTCTGCATTTACAATTATTTTCAACAAATTTTATGTTCAAAACACGGGAACAAAATGTGTTCTCCGGCGTCTAATTACCAGTTGAATGAGGCAGTGCATAAAAGCTGTTTCAAAATACAAAATATATGTAAAACCGAAAGGAAAACCATCATGAAAAAGAGAATTTTTGCCATCATCGCCGCCCTGTCCCTGACCCTGACCGCTATGACTGCCTGCAGCAAGGAAGAAGCTGTGGAAGACGCCGCTCCCGCAGAAGGTCTGCCCTCTGTGGAAGAAGTTATGTCCTTCATCGAAAACGATGTATATCCCAACGCACAGGATTTCATTCCCATGATGACCATGAGCATTGAACTGGATCTGACGGACGCTGATTCTGTTGCATACTATACCGGTCTGACCGACACCACCGGCATCGACAACATCGTTGTAAGTGAATCCGGCGTAGGCTCCTTCGCATACTCCTTTATCTATGTTATGACCGACGGTACCAACACTGCCGAAATCCAGACTAAGCTGGGTGAATCCGTTGACCCCATCAAGTGGATCTGCGTACAGGCTGACAAGATCGCTTCCGTACAGCTGGACAGCGACATCGTTCTGATCATGGGTGCCCCCGAACAGGTTGACGCTATTATGGGTGCTGTTACCACTGCCGCTGCTGAAAAGTTCGTTACCGTTGGCGACGTTGTAAACGTACTTGGTTAATTCAGAAATCAGAAATACATAATTTCATTGGGGAGGAATGTGAGAAACAGGAGGTAAGAAAAAGAGGCAGCTGCTTCTGATTTCTTACCTCTGACTTCTTACTTGAAATAGTGTGGTATTTTCCGGAATTCCTTTTCTTTATTTTTTCCTGCCGCCGCTTCTGGGGCTTTATTTTCTGATTCCCGGAAAGTTTTCCTGGGGAATCCGTGTGAAAAATGTATTGCTGCTGGTGTTCTCCCTGCTGTTCTATGCGGTGGGGGAGCCGAAATATATCTGGCTCATGCTTGGCTCCATTCTGTCTGCATACATTTTTGCACAGATCATTGACAGACTGGAAAAGGGCAGAGGGATCCTCCTGGCAGTCTCTATCGGGATTTCGCTGATTCCGCTGCTGTATTATAAGTATGCCGGATTCTTTACCGAAAACATAAATTCCATCTTCGGTGCGGATATTCCTGTTCTGCGGCTGAGCCTGCCCATCGGGATCTCCTTCTACACCTTCCAGCTGGTCAGCTATCTGGCGGATGTGTACAGAAGACGGGTACCCGCCCAGAGAAACCCCCTTTCTCTGGCACTGTATGTGTCTTTCTTCCCCCAGCTGATCGCCGGTCCCATTGTGCGGTATTCCGACATCAACGAGATGCTGGATCACAGAGAACACACACTGGAAAACTTCTCAGCCGGTGCACTGCGGTTTGTGGTGGGGCTGGGGAAAAAGATCCTTCTGGCCAACACTCTGGGCGAGCTGTGCGATCTGTACCGGAGTACCGGGGAAAAGACCATGCTGTTCACCTGGATTTACGGGATCGCCATCTGCTGTCAGATCTATTTTGACTTCTCCGGCTATTCGGACATGGCCATCGGGCTGGGGCGGATCTTCGGCTTCCACTTCATCGAAAACTTCAATTATCCCTATATGTCCAAAGGTCCTGCGGAATTCTGGCGCCGGTGGCACATTTCCCTGGGTTCCTGGTTCCGTGATTATGTGTACATCCCCATGGGCGGTAACCGTGTATCTCTGCCACGCTGGATGTTCAACATTCTGACCGTGTGGTTCCTCACCGGTTTCTGGCACGGTGCCGGCTGGACTTTCATCTGCTGGGGGCTGTATTTCGCTTTCTTCCTGGTACTGGAAAAGTTCGCAAAGCCCGTGATTGATAAAATACCGGTGGTTCTGCAGCGGATCGGTACTCTGTTCATCGTTATGATCAGCTTCATGCTCTTCGATGCGGCTACCATGGCGGATTTTGTGCGCAATGTTGGAAATCTGTTCAACTTTGCCAACCTTGCCGGTGCCGAGACCCTGTACTACCTGCGCAGCTACGCAGTTCTGCTGGTCATGGCATTGATTGGCTGTACCGATTATCCCAAGCGTGCGGTACTGCGGCTGGCAGAAAAGACCGGAACCGCTCCCGTCATGCAGATGCTGACACCGGTGTTTGTGACCGGTATGCTGATCGTCTGCACGGCATATCTGGTGGACGGTTCCTTCAATCCGTTCCTGTATTTCCGTTTCTGAGGAGGATGGCGTATGAATGTGAAAAAAGTTTCTTCTATCGCAACTGCTGTGCTGTTCTCTGCCATTGTGGGGGGCTTCTTCCTGGGTCATGTGCTTTCCCCGGACGGTGAATTTACCACCTCAGAACGGCGCAGACTGGCACAGTTTCCCGAAATTTCTGCCAGTACCCTGCAGAGCGGCACGTTTATGACCAATTTTGAGAAGTATTCACTGGATCAGTTCCCCCTGCGGGACAGCTTTCGTTCTCTGAAAGCCTTCTGTGCCTACAATATTTTCGGACAGAAGGACAACAACGATATTTACGAAACGGAAGGGTATCTTGCCAAGATCGAGTACCCTATGAAGGAGAACCAGATCACCGGCGCGGCGGTCAAGTTCAATACCATTCTGGATACCTATCTGCAGGACGCGGAAGTGTATTTTGCCATGGTACCGGACAAGAATTATTTTCTGGCAGAAAAGCACGGTTATCTCCGTCTGGATTATGACCGGCTGCAGAACCTGTTCTTCGAAAATCTCTCCCCTGATTTTCAGGTGATTGACATTTTCGATACTCTGGAGATCGGCGACTACTACCGTACCGATACCCACTGGGATCAGGCAAAACTGGCGGAAACGGTGGACAGGATTGCGGAAGGGATGGGTTTTACCGACCGGCTGACCGGTGCATATACGGAAAACACCGTTGAGAATTTCTACGGTGTCTATGCCGGACAGTCTGCCATCGCTGCAGAACCGGACACCCTGACCTATCTGACCAGCGATGTGCTGGACGGCTGTACCGTGACCAATCTGGAAACCGGTGCCACCACTGTGTACAACCTGGACAAGCTGACAGACGGCTCCTCCATGGACAATTACGACATTTTCCTGGACGGTCCGGCAGCACTGATCACTGTTGAAAATCCCGCCGCATCCACTGACCGTGAGTTGATCCTGTTCCGGGATTCCTTCGGTTCCAGCATTGCGCCTCTGTTTGTGGAAGCCTATGCAAAAGTAACTCTGGTGGATCTGCGGTATCTTTCTTCCGAGTATCTGGGAGACTATGTGTCTTTCGGAGATACGGATGTGCTGTTCCTGTACAGTACCACTATCCTGAATACCAGCGAAATGCTGAAGGTTAAGTAAAAAATAAGAGATAAGTAATAAGAAGTATAAAACAAAAAACGGCTTACCGGACAGACAGGATGTGTATTCTGTCCGGCATAAGCCGTATTTTTGCGTTCTTTACTTCTAAACTTTTACTTCTTATTTCTTAAGTTAACGCTGAATAACTCGAGTTTGTGACCGAAAAGTCTTGAATTTATGAACTTTTTGGGCAAAAACATCCTTAAATCAGCGTTTACTTAACTGAACAAACACGCCTTCTGCGCATTCCAGTTCCAGAGAATATTTACCGTCCGTTGGCTCCAGCGTGACCTGTTCTCCGCGGATCCAGGCGGTTACTGTGTAGTCACCGTCCAGGGCGAAGGACAGGGAAGCACCCTTTTCCCGGTACAGATCGTACAGATTCACCACAGTGAAGGCGTATCCGCTGCCGTCCTCCGCATCAAAGCAGCCGAACAGCAGGGGATCTTCCGACTGGATTTCCGTAAGTACGGTGAAATCCTTGTACTGGTTGTCAAACCGGGCATATTCACAGCGGCTGGCTTTGTGGGTGAAAGCACCCTTGTTTTCATACTGCACATAGGCATCCGAAAGTGCCATGATCTCCAGATTGACCTTCTGTGCTGCGTAATATACTTCCGTGGGCTTGCCGTCCGTTACCATGGAATCTGTCCAGTCGTGGGAGGCGGTTCCGTAGGTGAAGTGGAGGAAGGTGTCCACGCCGAATGCCAGACCGATGTACATCTGCCAACGCATATCGTAGTAATCGGGAACCCGGGTGCCGTCCAGCCCCGTGGTCTGCACATATAGCCAGAAGTCTCTGTCATACTTGCGGCAGGCGGTGGAGAAGAGGTCCATGTTCTTGAGATATTCGTTATACGTGGACTTTTTGCTGCCGGATACCCGGTTGGGGTAGATATCCACGCACATATAATCCCCGGGAATCTGCTCGGCATACGCTTCCACGTACTTTTTGTACAGATCCGGGTCGGCGTCGTAGTATTCGATGGCTGCGGCAGAGGCACCGAATTTCAGCTGTGCCGCATTGGCATACAGAGGCAGCAGGTTGTAGTAGCACAGCTTGCCGGGCATGATCTTATTGTAGAACTGTGTCAGAGCCGCCATCATGGGATAGTGATCCGTGCCGGGTTCGTCAAAGATGAAGTTGCCCAGATACGCCGGAGAATCGAAATATTCGAAGCAGGTGGAGGGAATGGCGGCAGGGGAAGCGGCGTCAAAATTCCAGGGAGAGTAATTGTGCCGCAGGATCTCCACACCGTACTTGGCAGATGCATTCAGTGCCGTCTGAAGCGTACCCTGCCGTTCTATGTCACCGGTGGAGATCATCAGATTCAGTCCGGCGTCGGCGAAAGTTTTGATATCCTCTTCCTCAATGGCCCAGGTGAAGTTGGACCAGCCGCCGATGCGGATCTTTTCTTTTGTGTCAATGTTGGAGGGCAGGATCGGCTGATCCAGTACCGCCAGCACCAGACGGCGCATCAGGGAAGCAAGCTCTCCGCCGTTCATGGTGTTGTCAGGCTGCAGCTTACCGTTTGTCACCGTCAGGATACCGGAGCCGCAGGCCAGCTTTCCTGCATCGGTCAGCGTACAGTCGATGGGATAATAAGTGGAATCCGTATAAGGTTTTGCACCCAGCAGGTTCAGATAGGTACCGACCATTTCCGCTGCTTCAGACATGGTGATGGGATCCTCCGCATTCTGGGGAGCGAAGAGGGGGTGATCCGCCGGTAATAGCAGTGTGTTCTGCAGGGCGGCGGCGAATTGTCCGCGGGTAACGGTTTCTGCGGCACAGTCTTCATTGGCCAGAATGCCTCGGATGATGCAGAATACCGCTTCGTCTTCATTTACAAAGTCCGGGAAACTGAAATTCTGGGGATAGCTGACTGTTTCCGTACCGTAAGTACCGGCGGTTTCTGCCATGTAGGACAAAAATCCCACGGAATTTTCATAGGAAACGGGAACAATCTGTTTTTCCCCGTTCACTTCCATATACACTACATTGCCTTCCCCAGGATTTGCCGGATCGGCAGGCAGGTAGTCTGCGGCGATATAATCCGGCTGCAGGGTACCCAGTGGGGCGAACACCTTGGTCATACCCTCACGGATGGTCACGGCGGTGGGTTCCGGTTCGGTTTCCTTGCCTTCTTTCAGAAATGCCTGCGCTTCCTTATAGGTCTTGAAGAACCCGATTCTGTCCATCCAGATCACGGCACCTTCATCCCATTCTCCGCCGTTGATGGGGTCGATACGGAAGGCGGTGATGGTGTCTTCCCAGAAAGCGTTTCCGGACATGGATTGGATCACATTTGTCCAGGTGTTGCCGGTGTCCACATCAAAGAAGGTCAACCCGTCATCGTGGAAAGACGGGTGGCTGGTGGAGGCGACAAAGAATACCCCTTTGTTCAGCGTACATTTGGCTTTGTAGCGATAGGCAACATACCCGTATTCCTCTGCGGAAAACTGTTCTTCTTCTCCAAAGGTACAGGTGAGAATGGGGTCATGACCGGTGGGGGTCATTTTCAGCGTGCCGAACTCGTATGCAACTTCCGCCTGTGAGCTGATCCAGACACCGGCATCTTCCGGATCGGCAAAAATATAGGCGTGTGCAGGATCGTAACCGGTCGGGTTTTCGGCAGGCTTGGTTTCTGCAGTGGTTTCCGTTTCCGCTGCAGATTCAGATTCCGGCGGTATGGTATCCGGATTTTCTGCACTGTCACAGCCCCAGAGACAGAGCATTGTCAGTGCAAAACAGAGAAATTTCAGTTTTTTCATGGTATGGAATCCCCCTTTGCGCCAAGAATATCTCTGATGCGAAGCATTTTTGTGGTGAATGAACCATCGGTGTGCAGATCGATTACCCGACCGCCTCGGATCTCGTTCCGGTGACAGGCGTGGTAGCTGAGAAAGCCGTCATACCCAAGGGTGATACCGCAGTATTCGGCAGTAAAGTCGTTCACATGGTCGTGTCCGCAGAAGATGCCTTTCACATCCCCCCTCTGGAGACAGGCGGAAAACAGACCGGCGTTCAGGGAAGTACACGCCACATCCTCCAGCTGTCCGCCTTCAAAATGACAGCGATCCCGGTACAGGGTACAGAGGGCGTGCTCCGGCAGAGGGATGTGCATGAACATCAGTGCCGGAATCTTTGCGCCGTTATCCTTTTCCATGGCACAGCTGGTCTGCCAGTACCACAGGATCTGGTTGAAATGGACTGTATCGTACCCGGAGCCGGTACCGGACAGGGGTGTGTAAAACCTTGTGTCATCCGGCAGACCGTAGTCCCGGCAGAATTCGCTCATGCCGCTGTGGGAGTCCAGTGCCCAAAGATTGAAAGCAATTCTGTCCCCGTCACACACCGGCAGGACATAGTTGCCCACCCCATCGATCTCCTCCGGTCCTGCATTAGAAAGGCAGTGGGGGAAGGATTCGTAAACGGTTTCGGCTTCGGCATTGGAAAGACCGTAGTTGTCGTCGTGATTGCCGAACACATGCGCCCAGGGGATCCCGGCGTTTTCCATGGGAGAAGCAAGACCGGTGAGCATTTCCCGGAGCTGTCCGGCGTTTTCAATGTGGATGACCCCCGGACCGGCTGTGTCGCCGCCGAAGAGTACCAGATCGGGTTTTGCTGTATCCACCAATGCCTGCAGGGCTTCTACGGTTTGTTTTTCGTTATATCCCACGCCGCCGTGGATGTCGGATACCATCAGAATGCGGAAAGTACCGTCCGCACGAAAGTGTAAAGTCGGTTTTGTCATGGCTGTTCTCCCATCAAAGTGCCAGAATGGACTCTGCCACGGCTTTTGCCAGTGCGGTATATCCGTCCTCGGCAAAATGGGTGCCATCGGGACTGTAGGCAGAGAGGGGCAGGGAAGCGGAAACGGCATACAGATCGTCAATGGTACAGCCGTACTTTTCTGCTAACGGGATAAGGGCTGCATTACGCTCCACAACCTTTGTATGGAAATCTGTGGGTGTGTCGGTACCGGGATTGTAGGTTTTGGTACTGGTAACCAGAATTACCTTACCGATCCGGGACAGGCTGGCGGTCAGCGCATCCATACCGGAAGCATACACTTCGGTAGTCATGTGTCCGCCGTGGAGACCATGGTTGAAATGGATCACATCATACTTGCTGTCGGCGGCAAAGGCGGAGATCAGCTGGTTGTAAAATACACAGTCCACGGAATAGGAAGTAGCGATATAGTCCACCAGATACTTCCCGGCAAGCAGTTCCCTTACCTTTGTCTGATACCCGTGGGTGATGGAATCCCCGATCAAAAGTACCCGGGGCAGATCGTTCCGCTCGGTATAATCGCACCAGCTGTGGATCCATTCAAAACGTTCTTTTTTCATGATATGTACCTCTCGGATAGAATTCTTTATTACTCATCTCTTATGCCTGACTTCTTACATGACTAATTCCTGTCCCGGATGTAGTACCGGTCGCCGCCCTCAAAGAAATCCGGATCCTTCATGGCATCCTTGCCCAGCAGATCCATCAGCTTGACGGTGTGGGTGGTAAAGGAACCGTCGGCTTCGTACAGATCAATAACCCTGCCGCCCCGGATATCGTCATGACCGGACATATCGTAACCGAGAGCACCGTCATACGCCATGGTGATGCCGCAGTACACACCGGAGAAGTCATTGTAGTGCTCATGACCGCAGAAGATCCCCTTCACATCTCCCCGCTGGAGACAGGCCATGAACAGACCGGAGTTCAGTTCGCCTCCGCACACACCTTCCCGTTTGCGTCCGATGAAGTCTGTATCTTCCGGATTCCGATAGAGCAGATTGTATTCGATGATGGGCACATGAAGAAACAGCACGCCGGGGATCTTTTTCTCGGCTTCCTTTTCTTTTTCAGCGGAGGTGCTATAATACCACATCACCTGATCGAACAGAGGGGATGCCTGTACGTGACCGTCCCCGAAACATTTCGGCAGAATAAACCGGGTGTCCGCCGGCAGTCCGAAATGGGAGACATAATCCCGTACTTCGCTGTGGGAATCCAGCGCCCACAGGTGAAAAGCAGGGGTATCGTTACGGGAGGCGAGAACGGGCAGAACATAGTTGCCCACGCCGGAAATCTCAGCCGGTC
>JAFZET010000084.1 GCA_017560565.1 Clostridia bacterium
TATCGCAACACTGCAGCTGGTAGACGAAATCTGCAGAACAGCACTCCGCCTGCACGATTACGAAATGGAAAACCTGTCCTGGAGTGAATTCGTTCATCGGATCGATCAAGATACTAAACCGGAACTTGTAGCATACCTGAAATCTCGCAGACTCTACGTCAACGATACTACTACAGAAACGGAGGAATACTGATATGTGCGGACTTTTTGGATTTGTACACTATGGGAATGAGCCATTCAAAGATCTGTCTATGGTCGCGGCATACGCAAGGGTGTCCACGGCAGATCAGAACCTTGACCGTCAGAAAGATGCTTTGGAGAAATACGGCATCGATAAACTGTACTGCGAGAAAATCAGCGGCACAAAAAAATCCCGCCCGGAGCTGGACAGGATGCTGGCGGAACTGCAGGAGGGGGACACGATTGTGATTGAATCCCTCAGCAGGCTTGGCAGATCGGTGAAGAACTTAGCAGAGCTGATGGAAGTGCTGAACAGCAGGAACATCCGGCTGGTTTCGCTGAAGGAGACGATTGATACCACATCCTCCACGGGGCGCCTGCTGTTTACGATACTCAGTAGCTTGGCTCAGTTTGAGAGAGATGTGCTTGTGGAGCGAACGCAGGAGGGATTGAAAGCAGCACGAGCCAGAGGAAGGTATGGTGGCAGACCCAAAACAAAGGAATCCGCTGTGAAAAAAGCGGTGGCGCTGTATGATACCGGACAGTATACGCTGAAGGAGATTCAGGAGATGACCGGGATTTCGGCAAGCACGATCTATCGCTTCAAAAAGGGTTGAGTTATGGCGATTTGATTCTGCTATAAGTTTTGAAAGAAAAACCTGTGTCAAAAGTCTCTGTTTGAGAGAGTTTTGACACAGGTTGTCTTTTTTTCATAAACGATCGTTTTGGGGGAAGGTGGTATGTAGATTCTATGCTGTCATTCAAGTATAGGAAAGCGGTATTTTCTAATTGTTTTCAAAATTCAGACTCAGATTGGTATGTCTTTTCAGTGAGTGGTTTTCCTCTCATAACTGAAAAATCGGAATTGTTTTTCCTCGTTTTGAATTCTTGTTTTCGGTCGAATGAAAACGGAGAATGGCGTAGAACAGCATTGGGGGTGGGATATCGCAGAAAGTTGGACGAAACTGTAACTCCTGTATTTATCTGCTTTTTATGGTCTATAAAGATAGAAATACGATATCTCAAAAAACTCGACAGTATTGTTCGGCGCAATATTGCCGATTCTTATGTCCGCACCTGCTCAAAGTGGAATCCATCAAAATGAAGCAGATCCTCACCTTCTCCGCGGAATACAAAACAGAGACTATGTGTCCCATAGGTATTATCAAGCTGGCAGGGAATTCTCTCATAGGTATTCAGAGAATAATTACCGATCTTCTCAACCTTACAGCATCCTAAAACTTTTCCAAAAGGACTCCCCTCCCGGATTTCAATGGTACAAGGAGATTTGCCAGTGGATGCGTAAAGGTACATCCGTGCATTCTGAAGCATTCCGCTGATATTCGGGTAGTACAAATACGACCCGTCACGAATACCGCGGATATCAAAACCATTGCCATTTTCTATCTTGGTAATTCCGTCGGAGGCGGCAAAATACCATTCCCCTTTGATTTCATCCCAGGAAGCGTCATATTGACCGATACCATATTTCTGAATCACTTCGTCACAGGCAAGATCACCATTGGCTTTATAGTGCACATATACCAGCTTTGTTGTACGGTAAAAAGGATCTTTTTCCCGTTCCCCAAGGTTTTCCGGTACCCCATATGCCAGATAGGTCTGATTGTGATAATCGAACACACAGGAATGATCCACTTCAGAATCAAAACAGAATCTGCCGCGGTAGGTATACGGCCCGTAAATATTCTCTGCTGTAGCGTACCAGGAACGGTGGGTGATCATGTAGTACATACCGTTATGTTTCCACAGCCAAGCAGCGTCACTGGGCCAGGAATTGATGATTTCAACAGGTCTGGGATCTTCCGCAAGGGAGACCATATCCTCGTTCAGCCTTGCGATATAATACTTCTTGCCGAAGCAGGTGTATCCCCAGAGAATATATGGCGTATGATTCTCATCATCGTCAATAAACACAGAAGGATCATAGGAGGGTGTATCGGCGATACCGGAGGGCAGAATCGGTTTTCCGAGAGCATCTCTGTATGGTCCCCCAGGCCCGTTTTCACTGACAGCCACTCCGGTACAATCCTGTGCTCTGGAAAAATAGAAATAATACTTCCCGTTCCGTTCTGCTGCATCGGTGGCATAGCAATGTTCGCATTTTCCCAGAAATGTGTCCTCCGGATGCAGGGTATACTCCAGTTCCCAGTTCAGCAGATCATCGCTGGAAAAGATACGCCAGTCGTCCATTCGAAAGCCGGGACTGCCCGGTCCTCTGTCATGGGTAGAGAAAAGATAAGCCTTGCCATTGAAAATATGAATATGCGGGTCACAGACACCCTGTTTAGGAATGATGCGCATGTACTTCCCCCTTACTTCTCCATAAAACCATCCCGTACCGCTTTCAGATACCCATATCCATATACATCATCCGGTTCCAGATAGCTCATTTCTGTCCATTCATTCCAGGAATTGATGGTAATCAGAGGTACATCATTATACTTGTCACAGTACGCTTTCGCCAGCTCCAACCCCTTTTTGAAGTTTTCGGGTATGTTGTTCTTCATGATGGGATAGGTAATGTGGTTGTGACGGGGATTGTTGTCCCAGCCAATGGAGATGTGGGGATAATAGGGAACGGTATATTCCGCACGGATTCTGTCCCATTCTTTTTCCACATCAGGCAGAATATCCAAATAATCCCGGTGACAGTCTACAAAATGTACAAACTGGTAGTGGGTCATGGAGTCAAATCCCAGTGCCGGAACGATGTCTCTGGTAGAACCGGTACGTCCACTGTCCACACCACTGATATTCACGGCATTTTCCCCCAGATGGTCAGCTGCAGATGCAGATCCGGAAAACCGGCCATTTTTACCTGGTCCCGGAACCATTCTATTGCTGCTCTGGTTTTATCTACACCGCCGAGACCCTTCATCAGATTCATCACTTCATAGATCATGAACACGGGACAGCCGTTGATCTTGTAGTAATTGGGCTTGATGAAATACTTCTCAATCAGACGATGACAGATAATCTCAAATTCTTCCCGGTTCTGGGAGCCGAGAAAAATCGTCCCGTCCGCACCGGAAATCCGCTTATCCCAAGTGTAACCAACGTCATGGTTTGCCCACATCAGGTAAAACTGCATATCTTCGTTGTTGGGGGCACCCAGAAATCCTTCGTTCAGACACTGTTCCAGAAAGGGACGGCGGTCATACCAGTACCAGTCATAGATAAACACATTCACGCCATGGCGCAATGCTTCTTGGATCTGGAACTCCATCACCTTGGGATCCGCTTCGTCCACAGCTCCCCATAAAGGCTTTCGGGGCAAAATCTGTCCTTCCACTTTAGGAGTGGCGGAAAGAACAGTCTGCCATTCTCCCATTCCCTGTTCCCAAAATTGGAGAGTACGGGGTTCTTTGCCGGTATAAGAAGGCCAAACATAGGCAGCAATATCGTATTTTTTCATTGTTGATAGTCCTTTATTGTTAGATAATCATCATTTGGTAATGGAATTGCAAACGCCGGATTGTTATTTGCTCGAGGTCATGTTCGCAGTTCTTTTCGTATACAATTATCAATTGGATGTGCCGGTTGGAATGAATTTGATCACATACCCCCGCCTCGCTGAACCGCAACAGAGAGGCTGGTATTGGCGGTAACATTGTTTATCACATGCATCTCCAGGGCCTGCCGTTCACCGGACTTTTCGCAGAACGAAGGGGTGGGATCAGTGTGCAGTGACAAGGATCTTGTATTGTGCTGCATCTTTGTATATAGATGTGCTTTTTATATTATAACACATTTACATAGTATATCACAAGATAAAAATCGGAATAAACGGGTTTCTGTGCTTTTTTTATGCTTTAAGTGCAACAAAACCATGATCCGAACCGTACAAAAAAAGTGTCATACAGCAACATGAGATGAAAAATGATCGGATACAACAGAATAGGGTTTTGGTGCATTGGATACGGAAAAAAGCACAGAAACCCGTTTCATCTGCTTTGATTCGTGTGGTATAATATAGACGATTACATCTACATGAACAGGAGGGAATGTATGAATTCTACTTTCCATGATATTCCTTATCTGATCAAAAAAGAAAAATATCTGCATGGCTCTCCAATATACATTGGATATGAGAATTATTCTGATACACAAAATTCCGCAACCGGTCTCGGATCTCTGCATCAGCATCAGTTTATTGAAATATGCTATGTTGCTGCAGGCAGCGGAATTCATCAAATCTGGAATAAATCCTATCCTGTTTCAGCAGGTGACCTGTTTCTTCTGAACACCGCTGTAGCCCACAACTTTTTTTCCGCCACCGATGGTCATCACATCACTGTGAGAAGTCTGTATTTTGATCCGCTTGAACTGTTCGGTTCGGAAATTACAGAAATTGGTGGAAAACATTATTTGTTCGGGTTGTTCTCACAGAATAACTTTGCTGTACATCTTTTCCTCAAACCCAAGCAGCTGAGAACTATTACCCAGAAATTTGACGAACTCCTGCAGGAAGCAGATGAACAGCTTGTCGACTGGAAGGAAACGATTCCGGCTATGCTGACGATGCTTCTGATTACAATCAAGCGATTGGCAGACACACACCAAAGCACTCAGACGTATTCTGATCCCAACAGTACTTCTCTGACATCTGCTGTACTTCATATGATTGAGGAGAATTTCAACGATCCTTCCTTCTCACTCAAAAGTGTTTCCGAAAGTCTCCATATCAGTCACTCCTCCATTAGCCGGAATTTCTATGAAGTAACAGGAAAACACTTTTCAAGCTATCTTTGCTCCTACAGAATACAGCAGGCAGCCACGCTGGCAGCGGAAACAGAGCTTTCTAATGTGGAAATTGCATCCATGTGCGGATACTGCGATGCCACCTCATTCCAGCGACAGTTCCGGCAGGTGATCGGTGTGACTCCCGGAGAATTCAGAAAGCTCCAAAAACAGAAATCTGCGGTACAGGCTGAAAATGAAATACAGACTACGAACCATTCACTATACACGGAAATCTCAGATTATCTTCAGAAATGCCGTGGAAATGAAGTCATCTCTCTTGTTGCCAGTTGCCTGGAACAGGGCCTGCCGGCAGAAGAAATTCTGAATCTCGGACTTGTACCGGGCATGGGTGCCATTGGAGAGAAATTCAGAGCCAACAAAGTCTTTGTGATGGAAGTTTTGGCAGCGGCAAAAGCGATGAACAACAGTATGGAACTGCTGAAGCCTCATTTGATCGAAGCAGGTATCAAACCTATAGGAAAGACTGTCATCTGTTCTGTCAGCGGAGATATACATGATATTGGCAAGAATCTTGTAAAACTTATGATAGAAGGTCAGGGGATTACGTGTATCGATTTAGGAGTAAACGTCCCACCGGCGGCCGTGGTGGAAGCAGTGCGGGAACATAATGTCCAACTGGTCTGCCTTTCCTCACTCATGACCACTACCATGATGGGACTCCGGGATGTGATTGATACGCTGGAAAAATCCGGTTTACGAAGTCGTGTCAAAGTCATGGTCGGAGGTGCACCTGTCACACAGGAGTTTGCTGACAGCATCGGAGCGGACTGCTATACTCCGGATGCTGTAACGGCTGCCCAAGAAGCCCGACGCCTGATTCAGGAAATGAATGAGCCATAGAAACCATACCATGGAGGTATATCAATGAATTACAACATGAAAGAATGGCTGAAAACACTGCCGGACAGTCACCGTCCTTTACCTCTGCTGTCATTCCCGTCATCCCAGCTGATTGGTGAGAGTGTGTACCGTATCACCCACGATGCGGCAGTGCAGGCAAAAGGAATCGTATGTGTCGCACAGGAGACCGATGCGGCTGCAGCAGTATGCATGATGGATCTGTCCGTGGAAGCGGAAGCGTTTGGGTGTATGATCATCGCCGAGGAAAACGAGATTCCGACCGTTGTCGGATCACTGATTACCGATGAAGACGAAGCAAACGCTCTGGAGATTCCTGAAGTAGGAGATGCATCCAACCGTACAGGGCTGTATATCAAAGCGGCAAAGCTGGCATCTGAACAGATTACCGACCGTCCTGTACTGGCCGGAATCATCGGACCCTTCTCCCTTGCAGGACGACTGATGGATGTAGAAGAAGCGCTTGTCAATTGCCTGGCAGATAAAGATTTCATGATCGCAGCACTGGAAAAGGCAACGGAATTCCTCATTCAGTATGCCGGGGCCTACAAGGACGCCGGAATTAACGGTTTGGTGATGGCAGAGCCCTTGTCAGGTCTGTTGTCTCCTGCACTGGAAGAAACTTTTTCAGCTCCCTATGTGAAACGGATCATCGATGCCGTGCAGGATGAAAATTTTATCGTGATTTATCACAACTGTGGTCCCAATACACCTCACATGACAAAATCCTTCGTGAAGAACGGTGCATCGGCGTACCATTTCGGTGATGCTGTGGACATGAAGCAAATGCTGGAAGCCATGCCCGACACCATGCCCGTGTGCGGCAATATCTCACCTTCTGCACAATTCCTGTCCGGTACCCCTGAAAGCATGACCAAAGCCGTACACAACCTGATTGCACAGTGCGGGGAGCATAAAAATTTCGTCCTCTCATCCGGCTGTGACATTCCTCCGGATGCTTCCTGGGATACCATCCGAGCATTTTTCACCTCCGCTAAGGAAGCGGTAAACGAATCAATTTGAGAAAACAGAAAGGACTCACAATCATGAGAGACTATACAGAACTGAACCGGATGGTAGAAACCGGTAAAACAAAAATCGTGAAGCAGCTTGTGGAAGATGCCCTTGCGGAAGGGGGGAACGCAAAGGAAATCCTGGAGCAGGGACTCCTTCCCGGCATGAACACGATCGGCGAAAAGTTCAAGAACAACGAGGTTTTTGTTCCCGAAGTACTGATCGCCGCACGTGCCATGAACGCAGGCACCACGCTTCTGAAACCTTACATGGCAAATGGTGCCATTCAGGCTCCCGGAACTGCCGTCATCGGTACCGTAAAGGGGGACCTTCACGACATCGGCAAGAATCTTGTAAAGATGATGCTGGAAGGCAAAGGAATCACTGTGGTAGACCTTGGTACTGATGTTTCTGCTGAACAGTTTGTCAATGCTGCAGTTGAAAACAACGCACAGATCATCTGCTGCTCTGCTTTGCTGACCACGACTATGCCTGAAATGGAAGCGGTTGTTGAAAAAGCGAAGGAAGCCGGCATCCGGGAAAAGGTATTCATCATGATCGGCGGGGCACCGATCACCCAGGAATTCTGTGATATGATTGGAGCAGACTGCTATACCTCTGATGCGTCCTCTGCGGCTGATGCGGCACTGGCTTATCTGAACAAATGAAAATGCCGGGGGTGATTGACCATTATGGAAATTCATTTCAGTCATGAGCAATTCCAAACACTTCGGCAAACCTATCAAAAATGGTGGGCAGGAGAACTGAAACGTCCCATCGTTCCGATTGTAACGTATGGACATCCCTCTACGGTTTCCCCATCCAATGGACCGTTTCTCTGGTGTGGTACTGCATGGGATTTTTCCATTGATCCAAGACAGTTTATCGAATCTCATCATGCAGGATTGACAACCCAGCGTTGGCATGGAGAAGCATTTCCCCATTTCTCGACCACAGCATTTGGTCCCGGTACCCTGGCTGCTTTTCTCGGTTGTACACCGATCGGTGCATGGAACACAGTATGGTTCAAACCGCCCTGTGAGGATATTCCGATAGAAGAACTGCATTTTGAGTTCGATGAAAATAATCCCAACTATCGCCGTGTATTGAATCTGTACGAAGCTGCCATGGAAAAATGGCACGGTTCCGTCGTTGTCGGCATGGTGGATATGGGTGGCATTCTCGATGTTCTGCAGAGTTTTCGAGGGGCGGAAAACCTTCTGATGGACCTATACGATGATCCCGATGAAGTGGCTCGCTGCGTAAAGGAACTGCAGGAACTATGGTTCGTCTACTATAACAAATTCAATGCAATCATGGCCCCAGAAGCAGAAGGCTACACGGACTGGTATCATATGTATGGTGAAAAGCCTGGCTACATTCTCCAATCCGACTTTTCTTACATGATCGGTCCTAAGATATTTGATACATTTGTTGCGCCCGAACTTGCTTCCTCTGCCGCAAAAATAACAAATGCTGTATATCATATGGATGGTATCGGTCAGATTCCACATCTCGATTCTCTCCTTGCTATCGATGACATCAAGGGAATTCAGTGGCAGCCCGGCGTTGGTGAACCAGAAAAACAAAACTGGGATGACATACTCTCCAGAATTCTTGCATCCGGTAAAAAACTCATCTATCTGGCACAGAAGCCAGACGGACATCCCATTGATATTGCCAATGATCCGGGGCAGCTTTATTTCGAAGATCGCAGTTGGCATATAAACGATATTGTGGAAGCTCAGAAGTACGGCAATCTTTACGGAATCGAAGTAAAAGAAAGTTAAATTCAGTATTGGGCATTCAATATCTCCCAACGATTGAAGGTAGGACATCATGAATAAAAGAACCCACACAATTTTAAACGATCCTGAATTGATCGAAAACCGCGATATGTGGCTTGACAGGCTTAAAAACACTTTTGACGGTAAATACTCTGGGCCATTTTATCTTGCAGGAAGAACAGGTCATCACTGCGGAAGCCTTGCCCATCCCGATCAAAGCGATATTTTCCACAACAATCCTGAGCAGGCTCTTGAAATTGGACTGGAAGATCTTGCAAATCAAGTCGAATCTGCACGGGAAAATACCTCAAAACTGTTCATACCTTTTACAATGGAAGCGGACTGGTACAGTGTTCATTTTGTTGACAAGATCTTTGGAGCGGAAGTATTCTATAATCGTGAACAACGACAGTGGTATAATCACTATCTGAAAAACGAGATCGGTACACTCTGTAAGCCTGATCTTTCCTGTAACGAAACATGGATCATGGCTCAAAATTATGCGAAAGCTTTCATGTCGTTTGATGTACAGCTTCCCATCCTTGGTATGCCTGTTCTTTCCAGTGCTCTGAATATCAGTATAAATCTCTATGGTCCCGAGTTTCTTATAGCCATGCTCGAAGATCCCGAAGCGGCAGCACATGATATTGCAGTTATCAACGAAGTCATTATGGAACTTCATGACTGGTATATCCAAAACATTCCGCAAAATCGTCTGCAGCCTACCGTATCTCCCTGGAGAACGCAGCCCTGCGGTTTCGGTCAGCTCTGTGGATGCAGTACACATCTGGTATCTTGCGATCTGTACCGCGAAATGATCATGCCCCATGATGATGCTCTCCTGGCTAAATATCCTCATGGCGGAATGATCCATCTTTGCGGAAATCACAAACATCTCATTCCCCTGTTCGCATCCATGCCGCATCTGCGCTCTGTCCAGCTCAACGATCTGGCAGCGGATCATCTGGAAGCATATGTAAACGGACTGCGTGAGGATCAGGTAATTTATTTCTCCCCCACAGCCAATATGTCCTACGAAGAAAGCCTGAGAATCAGTTGCGGTAAAAGAATGGTATACATAGGTGAATATCCGCTCTGATTGCAGATGCTATAAAGAACCCTGCTGGTTGATGAAATTAAATTTGGTATTTTTAATTTGTCCGGTTGAACAGTAAAGTCCTTACAGTCTTTCCTTGCATAGATTTTTACCAGAAATAAAAACACAAACAAAATATACATCAAGGAGATTTCACATGAAAAAATTCACATTATTACTGGCACTTTTGATGACATTTCCAACGCTTGCTTCTTGTACTGCAACCAGCGAGGATCCGAACGCCGTTGAGGATACTTCCGTACAGCAAACGACAACAGAGCAAACTGAGACAGAACCGCAAGAAACCCGTACGCCGCACAATGTTCCCGATTATGATTTTGGTGGAGCGGATTTCCTCACGGCTTATCCCACGTGGGCCGGTTACAGTTTCTATTTCTTTGCCGATGAATTGACCGGTGACGGAATGAATGATGCTATTTATGAACGGAAACTCAATGTTGAAAATACCATCAACGTTTCCGTTGGGCAGAAGGAATGCGGTTATATAATTGAGGTTGTAGAAGAACTCAAACGTTCTGTACAAGCCGGAGACGATGCTTATCAAATGGGGTTGTTCCACTGTATTTATGGCATTTCTGAACTGGCAACCGGTAACTATCTCTATAATCTGGATACGCTTCCGAATATTGATCTGTCTGCCGATTGGTGGAATCAGACCATGACCGATATGCTGCGCCTTGGCACCAAGACATATTATGGTGTAAATGACTACATGATTCCCGCACCGTATTGTATTTATTTTAACAAGGATCTGATAACCCAGTATCAGCTGGATGATCCATACAGTCTTGTTTACAGTGGCGAATGGACTCTGGATCGTTTTCTCACAATGGCAGAAACGATCACAGTGGATCAGAACGGAGACGGAAATTTTGCTGAAGATGATATCGCCGGTATTGTGGCAAATGACCCTTCCTGTTATACCAGTTTCGTTACCGGGTGCGACCAGTATATGACTTCCCGAAATGAAAATGGACAGCTCCTCCTCAATATGAACACGGAAAAAATGTTCTCTATTGTAGAAAAGTTTTATGCTGCAGCCAATGCACCGGGCATTGTACAGATTCCCGGAGAAGTTGCCGGTGGTAATATGTTTACAGAAGGAAACATCCTTTTCCTGTTGGATTCTATTGCAAGTGCGGTGAATTACCGTGAAACAGAGTTTGATCTCGGAATCCTGCCGTTCCCTAAGTTTGACACCACCCAAGAAAACTATGTTTCTCTGGATTGGGGCGGACTGATGGGTGTCCCTGCATCCATTACCAATCCGGAAATGGTAGGCGCAGTGATTGAACTTTTGGCTTATGAAAGTGCAAATACCGTTATCCCCGCATATTATGATGTTCTCCTTAGAGGAAAGCTGGCTCGTGACATTGACACTGTGGCAATGATGGATCTGCTCTTTGACACAATCAGTTATGAAATCGGCGGTAATTATTTCGGATTTTCGAATGGTTTCCAGACCCTGTTCTACACACTTGGCAATGAAGTGGTCGGAAAGAAGAATCTGGACTTTGCTTCCTTGTACGCAAAAAATGAAAAACCTGCAGATAACGCAATCAAGCAGTTCTATAAAAGTCTGGAAAAAGCTGAATCTGATTCATAAGGAATATGTGATGTGATTTCGATATATGCCTGCAGGCGGGCTTGGTCTGAGTATCGAATTTGATCATGGTATTCCGCTTGAAAACATGGCAGCCATACTGGATGCTGTGGAAAAGTATCGTCATTACAAGGGATAATCTCTATCCGTTTTCCCCAAACAAGGATCTGTCTTGATTCATCAGTACAAACAATAAGAGAATATCACCAAGGAGATATAGCCACCCAAGAATGTTTGTTGGAATTGGGTGAAAAAGTTATATGTCACAGTTTGTTATACGGGGGGACAATCGGAACTGTCGTTGGAGGAGCTGTTACTCCGGCAACTTCGCAATGGGTGGGAATGGAGAAGTGATTTTAGCAAATTCTCCGGAAAGCGTATACGGTCATGAGGTAAACCAATGGTCGGTACCCAAGTTACCCGATATATGTTATAATACATTTAATATCATACCATAATTAAAATAACAGCGTATGATAACTTGAGTGTATATAAACAAAACATGATTTCGGGAGGAGACCATCATGAAAACAGCAAAACAGCGTTTGATTTCCATGTTTCTGGTTATTCTGCTGGCAGGTAATATGGCTGCCTGCGGGAAGGCACCGGAACCGGAAAAAGACACCAATACAGCGACAGAGACAGCAGTGGAAGAAACCATGGAAACGGAGGAACAGATAATCTCCGGTCCTGCCAAAACGGATCTTGGCGGTTACGAAATGCGGGTGGCAACCTCATACTGGGAAAATTTCTACAAGATTCTGTATGCGGAGGAAATGACAGGAGAAGCCATCAATGACGCTCTGTACAATGCCAATGTTGCTGTAATGGATACCTATAACTGCGGTATCCAGCTTATGATGCTGGGGAATGGTTTTGGTGAGGTTACCAATGCTGTTGCCAATGCGGTGAAGGCCGGTTCTGACGAATATGACATTTCCTATAACCATGACTGCAATACGGTAAACAATGCTATCGCCGGGTACCACCTGGATATCCGCAGTTCGGATGTGTTCAACTTTGATGCTCCCTGGTGGACGGAAACAGCAGATCGGTTTACTGTAGACGGCAGAATGTATTTTGCATCCAACTATGTAAGCTACAGCCCGCTGTATTTGGGAATGGTGCTTTGCTACAACAAAGATCTGGCGGAGAATTACGGTATTGAGATTCCATATGAAGATATTTTTGCCGGAAACTGGTATATGGAAGACATGATTTCCATGGTGCAGGATACCAATGTTGACCTGAATGGTGACGGTACCATGACACTGGGAGAAGACCAGTTCGGTTTTGTCATCAATGACCTCGGTATGGTGAATTTTCAGGTGAGCCTGGGCGGATCGGTTCTCGGTAAGGATGAGAACGGTTTCCTGCAGCTGTCCCTTAACGAAGAACGTCTGTATACCATGGTGGAAACCTTTGAGAAGCTGATGGAATTCGGCATAGATACCACCGATGACGGCGCGAGAACGGAATATGGTCTCCGGTATTTCAGTGAAGGACAGGCACTGTTCGATTATGTACAGATCGTGCGGATCCCCCTGCAGCTGCATGATACAGATGTCCGTTACGGCACGATTCCGGTGCCCAAGCTGGATGAAACACAGGAAAACTACATCTCCGGAGCCTATGACGTGTACTGGGCAATTCCGAAAACTGCATTCAATCAGAGAGACACTGTTGCTGTGATTCTGGAAGCCATGGGTCATCACTGCTATTACGAAGTTCTGCCTGTGGTATACGAAACTGTTTTGCAGGTACGTTTCTCCGATTCTCCTCTGGATGCCAAAACATATGAGATCATCCGTGACTCCATGGTGGTGGATGCCGGGTATGCATATAATGAACAGAACAAAGGTCTTGGGGATTTGGCGCGTATTCTGCACAGAAGTGAGTCCGGTTCGCTGGCTTCCTTTATCGCAGGTGTGAAAACTACCTCTGAAACCGGTGTTGAAAAAATCAACGAAACCTATCGTAAAATGGCAGCCGAAGGATAACGGAATATCGAACAATAACAAAAAACGCAGGGACGAAAAATCTCTGCGTTTTTACTTTATGTCGGCTTCACACCGCTTCCGTGCAGATCATAGCCATACTGTGCGGCGGCAGAATGGCGGTTATAGTACCGTTTTCCTGTGCCACGGACAGATCGGTGATCTCAAATACCGTGCCGGGAACCACATCTTCAGCGGAATACAGTTTTGCGGAGATCACATTCCCACAGTTCTGCAGGGTAAACTTTTTCGGTTGGTCAAAGGAACGATTGAGCAGTGTCGTGGTGACAACGGAATGCTTGCAGGTGGAGGTAACATCTTCTTCCAGGGCACAGATCATCCCGTTTGCATGAACCTTCATGGCGGAGAAAACCTGACCTGTGGGAGAGAGTCTGGCATCCTTCGGTGTAACCTTGATGGCACCTTCGTTGACAGACTCAAAGTGACACGACATCATCACACCATACTTGTCAGCGCTGCGGAACAGCATGTTCCGGAATGCCGCCGCCATGATCCCTTCGCTCACACTGCCGCTTCTGTACCACGCATACCATGCGTTCCATTCGTCGTAGGAAATTTTCACCGGACTGTCTCCCAACTGTTCCCGCAGGATCTGCATCCGGGGAAGGAATTCGGTGTCCACCTTGCAGATAAAGTTTTCGTATTCCTCTTTGCGTTTGGCAGGATCCATGTACTGCGGGTATGCGGCATAATGGTGCAGGGAAACGGCGGATGCCACATCGGAAAGTGCTTTGGCGGAATAGTCTGCCCATTCCGGATTGGGATAGGGTCCGGAGGAACAGAGCGTCAGACCGGGAGATACTTCCAGCATTTTCACAGCGTGTTCCCGTACCGCTTTGGCATAGGCGTCTGCCGTATTGGCACCTTCCATATGTCCATAGCCTGCTTCGTTTCCAAGAGACCAGAACTGTACATTATACGGTTCCGGATGTCCGTTTTCCGCTCTCAGCTTCCCATACACAGTGGTTTCGTCACCGTTGCAGTATTCCACCCACTGGGCACTTTCCTCCGGTGTATTCCATGTGGGATTCAGGGTAATAAACGGTTCTGCACCGATTTCCCGGCAGAGCGCAATGAAATCATCGGTGGCGATTTCGTGAAAATCATATCCGCCTGCGTGGGGCTGTGATTCCAGCCACAGGTAAGCCTGCAGCGGCGCACGCATATTCCGGGGCAGAAGACCGTCCTTCCAGTGGTATTCCCCCGCAAAGTTCCCGCCGGGCCAGCGAAGCAGCTTGATACCCAGTTCCTTGATTCTCTCGATCACATCCAGCCGCATACCGCGGAAATTGTTGGAGGGCATCAGGGACACCGCCCCGATCATCACAGTACCAACGGTGTCAAAGGTGATCTCCAGCCTTGCTTCCGGATCCTCTGCAGGGGCATGGAGGGTTACAGTCACTTCACGGTATTCGCCGGGAACAGCAGATATATTTTTGCTGTCATAAACTTTTTTGTCGGAGCCGATCAGGGACACAGTCAGCACATTTCCGGAGAAAGAACAGACGGCTGCCGTGAAATCATAATCGGTATCGGCAGAGAGATACAGATCCTTCTGTCCCATCCCGATACGGACAGGGTGGTAATTGGTGATATACTGTGCGTTCTGTTCATGACTGCGGTGCATTTTGTATCCCTCACCGTGTCTGGTGTAAGAGGGGCCGAAGGAAAGCACCGGATTTTCCCCGATGGCATACCATTCATGGGCACATCCATAACGGCCGGGTTTGCTGGTAAACTTCCGGTTCCGCAGCATCTCCGCAGACAGTCCCCCGAAAATACAGCCGCGTGTATGCTCCAGATTGTCACCGAACAGCAGCGGAGAGATGGATTTTGCTGAAGCATAATCGAGTGTGACCGTCACATCGGCTTCAAGTGCCTTTTGGGGTCTGTCTTCTGCCGGAAGATCCATGGGAAGATTGCTGGAATGGGAAAGGTTCTGCTGATCTCCATTTACAATATCGGAGATACTACAGCGGAACAGCAGTGCCATATTTTTCAGATTTTCGATATCCGGACAGGCCAGACCTCGCTCCCACTTGGAGACAGCCTTGTCGGTGACGGAAAGATAATCCCCCAGTGCCTGCTGGGACATATCCAGACGTTTGCGGGATGCCTGAATGAATGCGCCGGTTTTCTGCATATTCATAGGATGTACCTCGTTTGTGTTTTTTCTCAATTATAGCATACCATTGCAGAATTTTGTACCGACTATTGGTTTAGAGATGTGGAGATTATAGTGAATAATGGAAATATAGCCAATGATCGATATCATTTTCAGTATGATTTATTACGTCAGAAGGGGGGTCAACCTTCGTGATGCGTGATTCTGTCACATATTGATATGGAATCCTGTGTCAAAAGTCTCTGTTTAGCGGAGTTTTGACACAGGTGATCTTTTTTCATAAACCTTCGTTTTTGGGGGAAAGAGAATACGTATTTTCGACATATCTTTTTTTATCCAAGCAACACATGTGCCAGCTATGTGTTCTTTATGGTGTAAATTCTCACATATACTATCGCCAGTACAAGCATAATAATATCATCTCATTGTTTTAATTTGATCATATTGATAAAAATGATCAAATTGATGTTGACGAATGATAAAGATGATGCTATACTTACTATAGATACA
>JAFZET010000085.1 GCA_017560565.1 Clostridia bacterium
ACACCGGTTCGGAGTGGTTCCGGCGGATCCTTGCTTATTTTGAGAATTCCGCACAGGATATCCCTAAATACTGGGAGGACTGTCCGAAGGAAGCCACGGAGTATCCTCATGCCCCATGGTGGAACTGGACGCCCTGCACGGTGTTCAATCCAAATCCCTGCGGCTGTGTGGCTTCGGCTTTTCTGCTGTATGGTACCGACAGCCAAAAGGTTCTTGGCGAGCGGATCGCTGCAGACTGCTTTTCCCTGCTGTGCAGCCATGACTTCTGCGGAGATCACGACACTCTGAACATTAAAGTTCTCGTGGAACAGCTTTTCTCCATTGGCTCACCGCTGATTACCGGGGAAATACTGGATGCCATGCGCCGTCGGATCCTGGAAAACACCTGCTTCGATTCTGCCCGGTGGCATGAATACACTTTCCAGCCGCTGGATTTTGTGGATTCGCCTGATTCTCTTTGGTATGATACTGTGTGTGCGGGAATTGAAGATACCATAAACTACTGGCTGGACACGCTGAACGAAAACGGGGTCTGGGAGCCGAATTTTTCCTGGGGCGTGGATTCCGATATTTCCAGACAGGTGACGCAGAACTGGCGGGGGTATATCGCCGTCAAACGGGCACGGATCCTGAAAAACTTCGGTCGGATCGAAGAATAACACAACAAGCACAAAAGCTGCCGCATATCCTCAACGGATACGTGACAGCTTTATTTTATGCATTTTTGAAGGCTCAATACCGCAGATGTCTTACATTGTCGTATGCGGTAGGCAGGTTTTCAGCGTACAGATGACCGTCGGAAGACCATGTCAGCACCTTCGGTACCGCAAAACCGTCCCGTTCGGCAAATTCGATCACCGTCAGGTTGGAATGACTGATATCAAAGTGAGTGGTGAACACGGGATATGGAATGTGCAGCAGGTGGCTCAGGAAAGCCATGCCGAAACCGTGGTGGGCAAACAGTGCCACACGTTCATTGTTGGATTTTGTTACCTGATACACACCGCTCTTCCCCACTCTCTGGTAACCCAGTTCCGCAAAGAAAGCGTCCGATTCACGGCTGATCCGTTCTTCGCCCTTTTCAAAGTGAAATTCTGCCAGGCGGGGGTCGGTGTACCACTGGTCACCCATTTCCTGGATGGCGGTTTCATTGAAGATATTCTGAATGTCCCGGCGGGCAAAGCACCAGGTACGCTTGCCGGGTTCGTATTCGATGGCGTAGTCGTTCCAGGCGTGGCTTTCGTTGCACCAGTCCAGCTGGGTGATGGGCATTTTCAACATTTCCGCTGCCGGTTCTGCAGTCTGGTAGGCTCTGGTGGAGGTGGAGGAATAGATTCTGTCCAGTCCGAATCTGGCAAGCCGTCTGCCAACCGCTTCCGCCTGTCTGCGTCCCAGAGGGGTCAGCGCATCGGGAGAATATGTGGGATCACCGTGTCTTATGTAGAAAAATAACATTGTCGCATACCTCAGTCGATCACAAACTGTACCGGGATACCGTTTTCATAGCGGATCGCCGGTTCGCCATGGATCAGGGGCAGGATATATTCCAGACATTCCTTCGTAACGTAATTGCCTGCTTCGTTGATGAAGTCTCTGGGCACGCTGCGTACCTGGTTGGCAATCTTTGAGATGTCGCTTGCCTTGAATTCTACTGCATAGTCCCCGTCCACTCTCTGGATGGAGATCATGTGACCGCTGATCCCTTCTGCCGCCGCTTTTACAGCAGCCATACCGGCGCCGGAGGATTCGGTCAGGTCGGTGAGAGAGGAGCAGTGGGAAGCGCATCTCTGGGGCAGGTTCAGTTCAATGGAGCGCACCTTGCAGCCGATTTCCGCCTTCACAGCCAGTTCCAGTGCCTTGCCGGTACCAGCCAGATACTTATGACCGAAAGCGTCGGTAGAACCGCTCTGGGTGCCTTCGCCAACGTAAGTGCCGTCGGCAAAACGGATCCCTTCGGAAACGGCAACCACTACATTGGGATGCTTCTTCAGGGCTTCCTTCACATCTGCAAAGAAACGATCCATGGAGAACGTCACTTCCGGCAGATACACCAGATCGGGAGCGTATCCGTTGATGATGCCGGGCAGTCCTGCGGAGGCAGTCAGCCAACCTGCGTCACGGCCCATGATTTCCACGATGGTGACAGCGGGAACGGTATACACCGCGCAGTCACGGATGATCTCGGAAATTGTGGTGGCAATAAACTTGGCGGCGGAACCAAAGCCGGGTGTATGGTCGGTGCCCATCAGGTCGTTGTCAATGGTCTTCGGCACGCCGATGGCGCACATTTCGTAGTCGGAGTTCTTCAGATACTCGGTCAGCTTGGCTACGGTATCCATGGAGTCGTTGCCTCCGATGTAGAAGAAATAGCGGATGTCGTACTTTTTGAACAGAGCGATCAGGTTTTCAAAGAAAGCGGTATCCTTGTGGGGATCGGGCAGCTTCTTCCGGCAGGAACCCAGACCAGCGGCAGGGGTATGGGACAGCAGTGTCACCTTGTCCTCGTCGATAGAACCGTCGGCTGCAGCAAACAGTTCGGTCAGATCCACAGTCCGTTCGGCGAGGAAGCCTTCGATACCGTTTCGCATACCGTACAGTTTCGTAATATGTTCGCCTTTATCTGCGAATACACCCCGGATCACACCGGCCAGGGTTGCGTTGATGGCTGCAGTAGGACCGCCGGACTGACCGACGACAGCAGCACCTTTCAGAAGCTTTTCCATGTTTATCCCTCCAGTTTTCAGCTTTTTCTATCTGAACACGCATAAAATTCCATTTTGCACTGTATATGATACCACAAATGTTTGTATATGTCAATAAGTCTTCCGAAAGTCCGGAAAATATCGTTTTTTATCACATTTTCCGCTCAATTTTTTCCGGCATTTTGTGGATTCGTTCCCTGCTTTGACAAATTTCACGGCACAGACGGAGTATAATGATACTGTCAATCGGAAAAGCCGGGAATCGGGGATTCCGAAACCAAAAACGGAAACTTTGGAGGACTTATGCAGACAAATGAACGGGGCCTGCGCTGGCTGGAGACCGGCGGCAGTCTGACAGTATATCTGGAGGGGGATATCGATCATCACTCCGCCCAGACCATCCGCTCACGGATCGATACCAAGCTTTTCCTGACCCGTCCGGAAGAGCTTGTACTGGATCTTTCCCGGGTAAATTTCATGGACAGTGCCGGACTGGGGCTGATACTCGGGCGGTTCACCAAAGCATCGGAGCTGGGGGTGGGATTCCGCCTTTCCAGTCCCAACAGACATATACAGAAAATACTGGATCTGGCAGGGATGGAACGAATCGTGCCCATTACCGCCGCCCGGTCTGTCTAAGGAGGATAGTATGGACAACCTGAAACAAGCACCGGTACCGGAAGAACAAAAAAGCACGGACTGCCGAATACTGAACGAATGCCGGATCGCATTCCCTTCCCTGTCCGCCAATGAAGGGTATGCACGTGCCTGCGCCGCCGCCTTCTGTGCCCAGCTGGATCCCACCGCAACGGAGATTTCCGACATCAAATGTGCCGTTTCCGAAGGGGTCACCAATGCCATCGTCCACGGTTACAAAGACAGCATCGGGGAGATCATCATGACCCTGCGGATGCTGCCGGATAGGGTGGTTAAAATTGAGATACGGGACAAGGGATGCGGTATCGAAGATGTTTCCCGGGCAAGAACGCCGCTGTTCACCACCGATCCGGCTGGAGAACGAAGCGGTATGGGATTTACGGTTATGGAAAGCTTTATGGATTCCCTGCGGGTTCTGTCCAACCCCGGCAAGGGCACAAAGATCACCATGACAAAGAAGTTTTCACTCATTCCCCGTAACCGTCGGTAGGATACATATCCGGTACGCCGGAAACAAGGGGGACATACCATGACGGACGAACTGAAACTACCAGAAACCGACGGAAAATTCGATGCCAACCGAGAGGATCTGCTCCGGTATCAGGCAGGAGAAACCCATCTGGAATCGGTACTGATGGAGCGCAATGCGCCGTTGGTAAACGGACTTGCCTACCGGTTCCGTGGGCGCGGTGTGGAAATGGAGGATCTCATCCAGATCGGTTCCATCGGTATGCTGAAAGCCATCCGCAGCTTTGACTGCACCCGGGGCACTGCCTTTTCCACCTATGCGGTCCCGCTGATCATCGGGGAGATCCGGCGGTTTCTCCGGGATGACGGCATCATCAAGATTTCCCGTACCCAGAAGCGCACCGGTGCCATTCTGATGCGGGAGCGGGAAAAATATATGGCGGAAAACGGCTGTGAGCCGGGGCTTGCCTATCTGGCAGAAGCAGCAGGCATCTCACCGGAAGAAGCGGCGGTGGCTCTGGACGCTTCCATGCCGGTGCATTCCCTCTCGGAAGCCATCGGCGAGGAGGATTATACCCTGGAACAGGTGATTCCCGCCGCCGAGGACACCCTTGGGAAAATGCTGGAACACATTGCTCTGGAGGAGATCATCGGCACTCTGCCGGAACTGTGGCGGAGAATCCTGCTGCTGCGGTACTACAGAGAATACTCCCAGCAGCAGACAGCCGATGCACTGGGGCTGACACAGGTGAAAATTTCCAGAGAAGAGAAAAAAATATTCGCCAGACTCAGAGAAGAACTGGCGTGAAAAAGGGACTGCCCTGTGGAAATTTCTTCCAACCCAGGGCAGTCCCTTTTCTTTTATCGGGTTACGGTGATCTCATACACATCCAGTGCCGCATTCTGCATGAGCAGATACAGACCGTGTTTTTCCGCAGGGGTGTATGCCATTTCCTGCACCATCGTTCCATCCACAGTGAGCAGTGCTTTTCCGGCTTCCGCATCCGCTGTCAGGGTCACGGTACATTCGGTCTCCGGCAGATCCAGAGGCAGAACCGCCACGTCCGCCCATTCGGTGGGGGTGGGGTGATTCCAGAACAGGGCGATCTTCCCCCCATCCTCCGTCCGCTTACCACGGAAAGTCAGAGTGTAGCTGTCTGTCATCCGTCCCGGCTGTACCCATTCCAGCACAGACCATGCCTCTCCTGCGGACAGATGACATACGCTGCGCTCAATGGCTATATCCATGCCCCGGTATCCGGTACGACCGCCGGTCACACACGACCATGCTTTATGATACACGCTTGTATCCGAAAAATCTTCTTGGTACAGGACGGTGGAGCCGGTATCCTGGTAGGGATCGATGGGGCTGATGGACTTGTCCATATTCACCACCACTTCCTGCTGTCCGGCTACATAGATTGTATGCACCTTTTCGGATTCCACCAGATACCGGTTGCAGTCCCTTTTTGTGATCACCTGATACCAGAAGTCCGGGCAGGGCCATAGCAGCACTTCTGCGTCCACGATCCGGTGCAGTGCGTCCGAGCCGCCCCAGTAGCCATGATGACCTACCTGCATAATTTCGCATTCCAGCACTTCTCTGCTGTACTTTTTCACCAGATAGTCCGATGCCGCTCCGGAAGCGTCCCCCATCCATAGCACCCGCCGCACGGTATAGTCCACGGAGTTTTCCACAAGCATCTGCATAACCATAGAGGTGTCGTTGATGTTGCCGAAGGGTGCGGGATACAGATCTTCGCAGGTATACAGCACATGGAAATGGACACCGGGATACAGTAAGGACCATCCGTCCCTGGGAATGATCTTCCGGGTTTCCGTCAGACTTTCCATAATGGCATCGAACCGGGTCAGATCGGAGAATCCCTTTGCCATATCCCGGGTGGGCCAGTTGTACGCCACGCTTTCCAGCACAACCTCGTCCCGGTGACGTTCCATCAGATTCACAAAGGTATTGTAGTGGTCGATATGGGGATGGGTGAAGAACCATACAGCGATCACGGGCTTACCGTCCAGCACATTCTGCTCCCGCATCAGTTCCAGCAGGTGTTCCGGTTCTTCATGCTCTCCCATACCGGAGTCGATCACGGCAAACCGTCCGTCCCCCAGACGGATCAGGTATGCCATACCGCAGTCCGCACAGGCATACAGCAGCCGCATCTGGGTCACCAGCACCGGAACCTGGGGATACGCAATGGTTCGCGGCGGCAGAGCGGTGTCAGGGTCACGAATCAGGCGGCAGGTACGCTCAAAGGCTGTGTAGGACAGAGTGTATATCACGCCGTCTTTGCGGAAAACAGCCGTCGGATTCTCTCCATTGTGGTTTTCGATCTGCTCGTATCCGAGCCCGTCCAGATCGTGCCAGTACCAGCTGTATGCCTCCTCTCCCACATCGGTCATGATAAGCATTTCCGCATTCTGAAAACAGGGCACGGCGGTTACATTCGGCTCCTTCCGGAAACTTTCAAATACATCGGGATTTATCTCTCTGAATTCTGCCATAGCAAACAGCCTCCCATGGTCTGTTGTTTTGTCTTTCTTTCATTATATATAGGATCACGCCGTTTGTCAATCCCGCCGCAGGTAAAAATTTTCCGCAAGCCTCTTGACAATACCGGCTGTTCATGGTATCGTTATTACAGAAACTTACGGACAGGAGAATTTATTATGCGCGTCATTTTCTTTGATATCGATACGCTCCGTGCAGACCACCTTGGCTGTTACGGCTACACACGGAATACTTCCCCCAACATGGACGCTGCCGCTGCGGAAGGGGTTCGCTTTGACAACTATTACTGTCCCAACGCTCCCTGCCTGCCCTCCCGTGCTTCCCTGATCACCGGTCAGTTCGGCATCCGTACCGGGGTTGTAGGTCACGGCGGTACAGCGGCTGATCTCCGGCTCCAGGGATATGACCGGCATTTCACCGATCTGTACAGTGAAAACGGGCTGTTCATGCAGTTCCGCCGTGCCGGGATGAAGACCGCCTCCATCTCCACCTTCGGAGAACGCCATTCCTCCTGGTGGTTCCACAGCGGATTCAACGAAATCTACAACGTGGGCAGCAGAGGGCATGAGACTGCCGACAAGGTAACGCCCATTGCACTGGACTGGCTTGACAAAAACGGTGCGGGAGACGACTGGTTCCTGCACGTGCACTACTGGGATCCCCACACGCCCTACCGGACGCCGGAGGATTTCGGCAATCCCTGGGAAAACGAGCCTCTGCCGGATGGCTGGATCACGGAAGAAGTTTTCGCCGATCATCTGATGCACGTAGGTCCCCACGGTGCCAACGAAATCAATATGTGGAACGACTGGTCCAATCCCGATCTGCCGAGACATCCGGGCAGCGTCAGAACCATGGCGGAAATGAAAACCTTCATGGACAACTACGACTGCGGTATCCGATACACCGACGACGCCATTGGTCTGATCTTTGCCAAGCTGCGGGAAATGGGCATATACGATGATGTTTCCGTGATCATCACCTCCGACCATGGGGAAAACATGGGTGAACTGGGTCTGTACGCCGAACACGGCACCGCAGACGACCCCACCTGCCGGATTCCCATGATTATCAAGTGGGCAGGCGGCGTGAAGGGGCACGTGGATACCGGCTTCCACACCAATGTGGATCTGGCCCCCACCATGCAGCAGCTTCTGGGTACACAGATGCGCGGAAACTACGAATATGACGGCGTAAGCTATGCGGACACCCTGACGGAAGGTGCGGACTGTGGGCAGGATCATGTGATTCTCTCCCAGTGCGCTCACGTGTGCCAGCGTTCCGCCCGTTTCGGGGATTGGCTGTACATCCGTACCATTCACGGCGGTTATCATCTGTTCCCGAAGGAAATGCTGTTCAACATAAAGGACGATCCCCACGAACTGCATGATCTGGCTTCCGACCATCCGGAACTGTGCGCCATGGGTGCCAAGATGATTCTGGACTGGGAAAACGAAATGATGGAAAAATCCTGGTATGACACGGATCCCATGTGGACTGTCATGCGGGAAGGCGGTCCGGAACACTGCAGAGGGGAACTTGAAAACTATATGGAACGGCTGAAAGGCACGTCCC
>JAFZET010000086.1 GCA_017560565.1 Clostridia bacterium
CAAAGAGAACTCCGAAACCCTGCACATGATCGAAGAAGTAACGGAAGCTGTCCAGGATATGAGTGAAGCAAAGACCGGTGCGCTGATTGTTTTTGAAAGAAGTACACGTCTCGGCGATCTGGGGCTTACCGGTACTGTCATCAATGCCGACCCTGAAAGCTTCCTGATCAAGAATATTTTTTTCAACAAAGCCCCCCTTCATGACGGTGCCATGATCATCCGGAATAACCGGCTCCATGCGGCGGGCTGCCTTCTGCCGCTGTCGGAAAATCCTGACATCATCAAGGATCTCGGAACCCGTCACAGAGCGGGTATCGGTATGAGTGAAAACAGCGATGCCGTTGTCGTGATCGTATCCGAGGAAACCGGTGTGATTTCCCTGGCCTGCGAAGGGAAGCTGGTGCGGAATTTCAATCGTGTAACACTGGCGGAAGCACTGAAGGTATATCTGATGCCTCAAACGGAAACCACCGTTTCGATGGCAAGAAGAACTCTGAACAAACTGAAGATCCCGATCAGCATCGATAAGAAAGAGGGGAGCGGAAAGAAAAACGATGAAACAAAATAATCAAACCGAACTCCCGGCAGCCGGCTCCGGAACCGGTCTGCTCTCATCCGCCAAAAACGAGTGGGGGATTAAACTCCTGTGCGTGTTTGCTGCCTTTATTCTTTGGCTGTATGTTATGGAAGTGGAAAGCCCCGCTTATGAAACCACCATCGGCGGCATTACAGTGGAGCTTGTGGGTACGGATATTCTGGAAAACCAGAACGGTCTGTCCATCTACAGCGGTCGGGGGCTTCCCCTGAATATCACCGTTTCCGGGAAGAAGAGTATTGTCAATAAACTGGATACCGATGAGATCGTAGCCACAGCGGATGTCAGCGGGATCTATACTGCAGGGCGGCATCAGCTGGATATTCAGGTGGATCTGCCAAGCGGTCTTGCTCTGCAGCAGAAGTCCCAGAACAGTGTAACGGTATACGTGGATAAGGCGGTTTCCAAGGTGATTCCCATCTATGAATCCGTTCCGAAAATGGATCTTCCGGACAGCTATGAAGTGGGAACCGTTTCTCTTGAATACAATTCCGTCAATATTTCCGGCCCCGAGATCATTCTGAACACTGTTGCCGCTGCCCGTCTGGATGTTGATCTGAGCAACAGAACCGGTTCCTTTACAGATACGTATTCCATCTATCTGGTAGATGCATACAACAAAGTCATAACCAGTCCGTATCTTCGTTACAGTCCATCCGAAATCACGGTGGATGTTCCGATCTATAAAACCGTAACCGTACCGGTGGAAGTTTCCTTCGCCCACGGGTATCTCAATGAAACAAATGCTGCGGTCACAGTTTCTCCCGCACAGGTTACCATCAAGGGCGATGAATCTGCCGTGAATGTGGAGAATCTGCTGGAACCCATTGTGCTGGACGAAAAGAAGATCACCGGCAGCAGCTATGAACGCACCTACGCACTGCGTACAGCCCCGGGCACCTTTGTAGCCGGC
>JAFZET010000087.1 GCA_017560565.1 Clostridia bacterium
GCACGGGAGAAGTCTGGGAACGGAGAAGAATGTTTTCGATGATATAGAAGGTGTCCTGGGTGTCTCTGGCGGGGTGATCCGGGGGAATGTTCAGCGCCTGGAAGTTGTAGTAGTCATATTCCACTTCCGGACCTTCGGCGATAGAGTAGCCCATGCCCAGGAAGATCTCTTCCAGCTGTCTCTGCACCATAGCCAGCGGATGGGGCTTGCCCACGGGAACCTTGGTGCCGGGAATGGTTACGTCCAGCTTTTCCGCCTTCAGCTTGGCATCCAGAGCGGCAGTCTTCATGGCGGCGGTCTTCTTTTCGATTTCCTCTTCGATCTCCGCACGGATGTCGTTGGCCAGCTGACCGATAACAGGTCTTTCTTCAGCAGAGAGCTTGCCCATACCGCGCAGAACGGCAGTCAGCTCACCCTTTTTGCCGAGATACTTGATTCTCAGCGCCTCAATGTCTGCTCCGTCTTCAGCCAGAGCAGCAATGGCTTCCGTTTTGATTTTGAGAAGTGTGTCTTTCATTGCATTCTTCCTTATATAAATTTATGGATTAACAGTACAGATCAGCGGATTTCAGGGTCAAAAAGTCCGCTTGCGGATACCGGTTCGCCGCCCGCATACAGATGGGAGGTGTCACCGATAGAAACGATTCTGGCGTTTGCGGAATGTTCATCCGTGTGGTGCTCCATGAAGATGGTGGTCACGGAAGAAGTTGGCAGGAACAGGCTGTGCCAGATCAGAGGCAGAGAAGCCTGCAGGATATGTGCCAGCAGTGCATTGCCAAGCCCCAGATGACAGAACAGACATACCGTGTCTTTCTTGTTTTCGTGCCCCGGCAGGACATCATAGTATCCATGTTCGTTGCGCCTGAAACCCCATTCTTCCAGCAGAGCATCAAATCCTGCACATACCATGTCATAGTACTGGGGGATTTCGGATTCCTTGTACAGATCCGCTTCCCGCCATGCTGTGGGATCAAACACACCGGGGATTTTGGTCCACAGCTCGGGAGGCATATTCCATGCGCAGGTATTGGTGGTATTCCGGATGGGGTATGGGGTGACCAGACCCTTTGCAAACTCCCGGAGCCAGGGCAGCTCGATGGGCTCCATGCCCAGCTTGTCCAGGGTGGGCTTGGCGGTCAGTTTGGCTCTGCCCAGAGGAGAAACATAGATCTTTGTGATGTTTTCGTTCACCAGCTTGCGGGAAAGCAGTTCGGCTTCTCTCTGACCTTTTTCGGTGAGAGAATCGGTGGGATAATAGGGATCTCCATGCCGTATAATCAGAAAACGCATATTGTCACCTTCTTTGTAAAATGAAAAAATCCCCATCCCGACAACCGGGACGAGGCTTCAGACAGCTCCGCGGTACCACCCAGATTCCGGCAAAAAAATACCGGCGCTTTGGCGGGATAACGGACCGTCCGGGACAAATACTGTCCGGCTCCGAAGTGAAATGCCGGCGGAATCCATGCAAAGACAGCTTACAGCCTGCGACTGTCTTTCTCTGGATGCAGGAAACGATCCCGCGGCTGCTTCATCACAGCTTTTCATCAATATCATAGTATGGGAATTTAACGGTATTATAACATAAAGTGTAAAAAAGTGCAATAGTCATTTCGGATAATTCAGACGAAAAATGAGAGAATAACTTTGGGGGATGAAACAAATCCGGCAGGAGAAGCCGGAAAACTGTATGAACGACGGAAAAATGACCAACACTACAGAAAAAGCCCATGCATAAGGAGACATACATGAAGATACACGAATACAGGATCACCGATGAAAACGGGATCCATGCCCGTCCTGCCGGGCGCATTGTACAGGCTGCCAAAGGCTTCGTTTCGCATATCACCATCATCATGCCGCAGAGCGGGAAAAGTGCAGATGCAAAAAAGCTGTTCGCAGTCATGGGTCTGGGAGCAAAAAAGAATGATCTGATCCGTGTGGAAGCGGAAGGAGAAGACGAAAGCGCAGCTGTGGAAGCCATGGCGGCAGTACTTCAGGATGCAGGATTATAACAGAAGGAGGACGGATACATGGAAATCATACGGGGAACAGGGGTTGCAGAGGGTGTGGTTTGCGGAAAAATCAGACTGATCCGGCGGCGGATACAGACACAGCCGTCACAGAAATATGGCGGAGACCCGGAATCGGAGATGTCTGCCTTTCGCAGGGGCTGTGACGTTCTGACGGCGGAACTGACGGTGCTGGGGCGAAAAACGAAGGAAACAGCCGGGGAGGCGGAAGCCGAGATTTTCGATATTCACCGGATGATGCTGGAGGACGAAGGATTCACAGAACCCACTGAACACAGAATCAAAAACGGTATGGGTGCACAGGCAGCCATTGCTGAAACCGGACGGGAACTGGCAGAACTGTTTTCCGCCATGGACGATCCATATATGAAAGCCAGAGAAGCAGATATCCGTGGGATCACAGAGAGACTGATCCGGATCCTGAACGGTACGGAGGAAATGAAACTCACATTCGATACACCTGTGATCCTGGCGGCAGAGGAGCTGACCCCCGCCCAGACTCTGGAGCTGGATTCGGAACGGGTGTTGGGACTGGTCACGGAGAAAGGCAGCAGCAACTCCCACACCGCCATTCTTGCCCGTTCTCTGGGTATCCCATCCATAACAGCAGCAGGAAACCTGTCGGATACAATAGACGGCAGGGAAGCGATACTGGACGGTGCCAGGGGTATTCTGTATGTGGATCCGACACCGGAGATTGTGGAAGAATACCGTAATGCTGAATATGCGGCGGGGAAACCGGATACAGAGGGATTCATGCATAATGAAGTACTCCATACAAAGGGCGGCAAACAGATCCGCATTTTCGCCAATGCAGGCAGTCTGCGGGAGGTAAAAGCAGCACTTGCCGCAGGAGCTGAGGGGATCGGTCTGTTCCGCAGTGAATTTCTGTTTATGCAGTATGACAGATGCCCCACAGAGGAGGAGCAGTTTCAGGTATACCGGGATCTCCTGCAGACCATGGGGGAGAGAGAAGTGACCATACGTACACTGGATGCAGGGGCAGACAAGCAGATTCCGTGGCTGAACCGGGATATGTGTGAAAGCAATCCCGCCCTTGGGCTTCGTGCCGTGCGCCTGTGTCTTGCCAATCCCAGACTTCTGTATACCCAGCTCCGGGCACTGTACAGGGCGTCTGCATACGGAAACCTGCGGGTCATGATCCCCCTTATCACGATCCGGGAAGAGTTGGAGCAGGTACAAAGGATCGCTGAAAACGTGCGGACAGGATTGAAAAACGATGGAATATCCTATAAGGAAGCGATGCCCATCGGCATGATGGTAGAAACTCCGTCAGCGGCACTTCTGGCAGATAAACTGGCAAAAAAGGCTGCCTTTTTCAGTCTGGGTACCAATGATCTTACCCAGTATACCATGGCGGCAGACCGTGAGAACGCTTCCGTTTCCTATCTGACAGAGTGTATGCCGGAAGCCGTGGCAGAACTGATCCGAATCACAGCAGAAGCTGCCGCAAAAGCAGGAATATCCGTTAGTGTATGCGGGGAACTGGCGTCTGATAAAAATGCCATTCCGTTTCTTCTGGATGCCGGCATAACCACCCTTTCCGTAAGTCCCGGACAGATTGCCGGAACCAGAAAGACTGTCATCCGGCATCTTTCCGGCACAGGTGAATCATAACCGAATCATAAACAGAAAATGAGCATCCCACGATCCGATTCGCAGTATGCTCATTTTTGTTGTCCGTAAAAGCCGGAACAGGATGCGTGTCAGTCGTCCATGGTGATCTGTTCGCCGTCTTCCGGTGCGGATTTTGGTTTATATGCCATGCCAAGATGACCATATCCCTGTCTGGTGACCATGCGTCCGCGGGGGGTACGGCTGATGAATCCGATCTGCAGCAGATACGGTTCGTACACATCCTCCAGCGTTACCGCTTCCTCACCGATGGTAGCCGCCAGAGTCTCCAGACCCACGGGACCACCGTCATAATACCGGATGATGGTTTCCATCATGCGCCGGTCGGTGTTGTCCAGACCCAGTTCATCGATCTCCAGCATCCGCAGTGCTTCCTGGGCAATCTCCAGTGTAATCTTGCCGTTCCCGCGCACCTGTGCAAAGTCTCTGACTCTTTTCAGAAGCCGGTTGGCAATACGGGGCGTACCTCTGGAACGGGAGGCGATTTCCAGCGCACCGTCAGAGGTAATGGGCACATCCAGAATCCCGGCACTGCGGGAAACAATGGAAGCCAGTTCTTCGGGCGTATACAGCTCCAGCCGGAGCAGAACGCCGAAACGGTCACGCAGCGGAGTGGTAAGCTGTCCCGCACGGGTGGTGGCGCCGATCAGAGTGAATCTGGGCAGCGGCAGCCGGATGCTTCTGGCGGATGGCCCCTGACCGATGATGATGTCCAGCGCAAAGTCCTCCATGGCAGGATAAAGAATTTCTTCAATGGATTTGGAAAGACGATGGATTTCGTCGATGAACAGCACATCACCTTCGCCAAGATTGGACAGAAGCGCCGCCAGATCTCCCTGTTTTTCAATGGCAGGACCGGATGTCACACGGAGGTTTACCCCCATTTCCGCGGCAATAATGGCGGAGAGAGTAGTCTTCCCCAGACCGGGAGGACCGTAGAGAAGAACATGGTCCAGATTGTCGCCCCGCAGTTTTGCGGCACCCATATAGATTTTCAGAAGTTCCTTCGCCTTTTCCTGACCGATGTATTCATCTATGGTATGGGGACGGAGCGAATTTTCCGCTTCCGCATCTTCCCCCGTATAACTGGAAGAAAGTATCCGGTTTTCCAGATCAAATTCGTTAGTATTCATGTCTTATCCTCAATCATTCATGTTCATTTCAGAGTCCGGCATAATGCGCACAGAGCAGGGCACGGAATGTAATATCGCAGAGCTTCCGCAGTTCCGTTTTCCAGTCCGCTTCGATCTGCTGCCCACCATAGGTGGAAATGTTTTTCAGCCAATCTTCATCCACAGCAGTCCGGCAGATTCCGTCGGCATCCACGCCGTCAAGCAGTGCGTCAATTACCTCACGGAGTGCCGGCAGATACGGATACAGTCCGCACCGGCACATCCATTCAATGGTTTCAAGCTGAATACATGATATGCCGTCCCGCATTATTCCGGTGGAGAAACCTTCCGTAAAGCAGCCGAGGGTTCCCTGCGCATGACCCACCCATGAAATCGCTCCCACACCGATCAGTTCCGGTCTGTCGCGCCGCATCAGCTTTACAAACGAATCTGCCAGCATCCGGCAGTTTTCATCC
>JAFZET010000088.1 GCA_017560565.1 Clostridia bacterium
AGTACCGAAGCCGGAGAAGTTGGTCTTCAGAACGTACTGAGTTTCAGTACCGGCAACGTACTTGATAGCTTCTGCATACCATGCAGCGAATTCAGCGTCGGACATCCAGTTCAGGTAGATCTGGTTGCCAACTGCGTCGTAGTCATACTGATAGTATCTGTCGAGCAGTTCGTTGTAGAACCATGCAACAACCCATTCAGTGCCGTTCCACTTCATGATGTCGCCGGTGTTGTAGTCGATACCAACCAGCATGTTGTTTTCAGCATACCAGGTGTAGGTGCCGATTTCGTATACGAACAGTTCAGTGCCAACCCAGTTCATGTAAGAACCAGCAGCGGTCTTGGAAACCAGAGAGTAGGGTTCCAGAGCGGTCAGGATGGGCAGCTTAGCGTAAGCAGCGCCTTCGTTGTCAGTGATACCATTGTTGATAACGGTAGCAAAGTTCAGGCAGTCAGCGTCGATAACCTTTGCCAGGTCGCCGTCGATTTCAAACAGAGCAGCGTAGATGCAGCCCAGTTCGAGTTCTTCTTCGTGGCCAGCCAGACCCAGGTCAGAAGCCTTGGTAACATAAGTGGTAGCGGACAGGGTCATGTCGTCGTTCAGAACCTTGAAGCCAACCAGACCGGAAGCAGTTCTCTTGCCGGCGTTGTAGAAGGTGCCTTCATCGGTAGCAACAACAACGATGTTCTTCCAACCGAAGTCTACGTCGAAGATAGACTTGCCCAGGGTTTCACCGGACTTGGTTGCAGCGAACATAGCATTGTAAATGATAACAGCAACTTCACCACGAGTCAGTTCGTCGGTGTAAGCAGCGTCGATGCCTTCAGTCAGACCCAGTTCAACAGCGGTCTGGATGTAGCCCCAGGGATAGTTCAGACCCTTGTAGCCCAGAGTACGAACTACCATGGTCAGAGCATCACGATAGGTGATGGTATCGTAGGGAGCGAACTTGGTTGCGGAGTAACCTTCGATGATGCCGTTCTGGTTAGCATAGGACAGAGCGCCCAGGTACAGATTAGCGGGTGCATCGTTGATGTCATCGAAAGTGGAGTTGTTGGCAGAGCCGTCTTCCCACTGAGTATCGTCTACCCAACCGGTAGAGATGCGGGCTACGAACAGAGCCATCTGGTAACGCTGGATCAGATCTTCGTTGGTCAGGCCTTCGCCGCCCTTGAAGATGCCATAGTTTGCGAGGAATTCAATCGCATATTCCTGATAGGGGTCTGCGGTAGCTTCAGCAGCAGCATCGTCAGCAGCAACGAATGCAGCGCAGGAGATAGACATCAGACCCGCCAGGATGAGAGAGAGAATCTTCTTCATCTTGTTAGTGCTCCTTATAAAGATTTTTTGTTTCGCAGGAGGGCGTACTGCCGTTTTCAATACTCCCGCCTTACGTGGATAATGATACCATATCAAGTTTTTTTTTGCAATATATTTCCTGCAGATGAAATATAAGTGTAATATTAAAGGCAATTAAGAATTATGAATTAAGAATTGGGGTACGGCAATATAAATCGGCTGACAGAACGCACGGGAGCCATATATATGGTATCCACACGCCCACCAGCCGCAATATATTGAATTGCTGTGTTATGACATTGTTTCATGTAATATTACAGTCATATTTTCTGTAATATTATCTGTAATATTACATGAAAAACATCATATCAGCATAACGACAACACATCCACGCCCCAATTCATAATTCTTAATTCATAATTCTTAATTCTTAATTAAAACCTGCGTTTCCCCGGCTTTCATGAATTCACCAAGCCCATCGTATACGTCTTCCGTATCAAACAGTACAAAGGGAATCGCCGCCTGCGCCGTCACCTTCGCACCACCGTCAACGAATTCCACCACCGGCTCAGCAGTCAGGTCAAATGCCATATCGGCGTATCTGTGCATGGGCGGCAGACTGAACGCACGGTCATCCCCGCAGTCGGTATGCACATCCGCCAGCAGTACGGTTTCTCTGTCCAGAGGAACGGCAGGCACGGAAAGCACTGCCCGGGTCACGCCCGCAGGCTGGTTTACGGAAACCACCGTCTCAAAATCCTCCGCCCCCGTCACCAGATTGTACCGGTACAGCCGCAGATGCCCCTTTGCCGCCTCTCCGGCACCGTTGTGGCTCAGGTACACCACCGTCTTTCCGTCCTCATCCGGCACAACGGACGCGATCACCGGCTTTGCACACCGGCGGAAGGAGAAGTACCCCGGCTTGGGCATGGTATAGTAATCCACAATAGACCAGCCGTTTGCCGCCGGCCAGCAGTCGTTCCACATCCAGTACAGGATCCCGGAGGAGTACCACGCATTGCGCCGGAACAGCTCCATGGACAGCCGGATCCATTCGCAGTGCAGATACTGCATCTTCTTCACTCTGTCCGCACCGGAAGTATAGTCCCCGAAGATGCCCTTTGTCAGCCGGTCGCAGTACCCGTACAGGGTGATCGCCCCCAGACCGGGATTGTTCTTGGTGTGGTATTCACTGATATAGGTGTCGTCCCCGAAAATATCCTCGTCTGTCATGAACTGTCTGAGAGACAGCACGGAGGGCATCCCCATGGCAGGCTGTTCGGCAGTGAACCGGTCCAGATACCGGTCAAAATACTCCCGGTAGCAGCTCCAGCCCTTTTCGTCCCTTGTCACCCCGGCAGCCAGATTCTCATCCGCCGCCCGCACCCAGCCGAAGAAAGAACCAAGGAACTGGGTGTTGTGGGAAGTCCCTCTCACACCGGAGGCATAGGGCACGCCGCCGTAGGGAGAGGAGGGAAGGAACCGTCTTTCCGGATCGATCACCGCCAGCACCGGACCGATGGCTTCCAGTGCCGCTTTTCTGCCGCTGTAGTGCGCCATGTTCTCGTCCCCGGCTACCGCATTTTCGTTATCCCCGGACCACCATACCAGGGAAGGATGGTTCCGCAGTGCCAGACCGGCGGTCAGTGCTTCTTTTCTCAGGTGCCCAAGCAGCATTTCTTCCGGATAGGTGCCGCAGGCCATCAGGAAATCCTGTGTTACCAGAATCCCCGCTTCGTCGCAGGCAGTATAGAACGCATCGTTTTCAAAAATCCCGCCGCCCCAGACACGGAGCATATTCACACCGCCCGCTTTGGCAAGAGCCACCAGACGACGGATCTTGTCGGGCGTTTCGGCGGAGGGGAAGGGTTCACAGGGCACCCAGTTGGCTCCCTGACAGAAAATTTCCACCCCGTTGACCAGCAGGCAGAACCGGGAAGAGCCTTCGTTCCGATCCCATTCCACCAGATGATCGTACTCCTTCAGCTTTTTCGCCTTCTTTGCCCAGTCGGACTCCGGCGCATCTTCCGTTTCCAGAATCACGACCGTCCGGATCCCGAAGGTCTGCACCTTTTCGGCGATCTGCTTTTCTTCTTTATTATAAACTTCACAGGTCAGCGTATACAGGGGCTGATCCCCATACCCCGCCGGATACCACAGCTTCGGGTCGGCAATATCCGCCGTTTCGGTGATTTCCGCAAACACGGGATCCACAGTGGACAGAATCCGCCGCTTCTTCGCCCACACAACCTTTCCGTCCGGTGCGGCAATGGTCAAGTGTACCCATCCATCCCCGGTCACATCCAGGAAGCGGAGATTCACGCCCACCTGCGCCCCAAAGGGGTTCACGTTCTTCGTCCAGACATAGATCCCCTCGTTTCCGGTACCCAGACGGTTATAAGCCAGCGCATCGGCTTCTTCCGCCACCAGCTCCACTGGACGCCAGATCCCCATGGTCACAAACCGTCCCACCCAGTCCCAGCCGTAGGTACACTGGATCCGCCGGGTGTACAGCCGTTCCGCCGTGAAAGCAGCACTGCGCCGGGGCAGTCCTTCCACTTCTCTCACAGGAGAACGAAAATCCACGGTAATCACATTTTCCCCAGTCTTCAGCACCCCGTCCACGGCAAACCGCCACGGGATAAACATATTGTCCGTTTCCCCCAGCTTCACGCCGTTGAGAGACACCGTGCTGTAGCAGTCCAGTCCATGGAATAACAGAGCAGCCTTCTCCGGCACTTCTTCCAGTGTGAAAACACCGGTGCAGGTCATGTCGCAGTTCTCAATCCACTGGCAGGATTCCGCATTGTCCCGCCAGAACAGATTCCCCAGGATCCCAGCCTTCTGCAGATCGGTATGGATGCATCCGGGCACAGAGGCAGGAACGGTATAGTCATACGCCCCGTCCGGGGAATAAATACGGGAAGTCCACTGGATGTCGTTAAACATGGTATTGTCCTTTCTTTAATTGCAGATCGGGCGGATTTCGTATCCTTCCGCACGGATGTAATCGATCAGATCTCCCAGAATGTCCACATTGGTCTGTCCTACTGTATGGAACAGATACACCACCCCGTTGTGCAGCCCCTTCTTCGCCTTTTCCAGAGAAGCCGCCACTTCCGGCTGTGCATCCACTGCGTAATCATAGTGCGCCCAGCTCCACATCACAGCGGTCAGCCCCATTTTCTGGGACATAGCCAGTGTCCATTCACTGCAGGCACCGTAAGGCGGACGCCAGTACAGCATGGGTTCTATATCGGGAATCAGTGCCTTCACTTTGTTTTCCAGCGTGGTGATCTCCTTGATAAACCCCTGTGCATCCACTTCCGTTACCATGTTGGCATGGTTGTCCGTGTGGTTGCCGATCAGGTGCCCCTCTTCATGCATCCGCTTCACCAGCTCCGGTGCGGAATCCACATAATCCCCCACCACAAAGAAGATCCCCGGCGCATTCTTTTCTTTCAGTACATCCAGAACCTTTCCGGTGTATCCGTTTTCGTAACCGCAGTCAAAAGTCAGATACGCCACCTTTTCGTCTTCGTTCTTCCGGTAGATGCCGCCGTATTTGGCAAGCAGATCCAGCGTCTCCTTCTGCCGGTCCCAGACATAGGTCACTTCCCCGGTCTGCAGATTCCGTTCCGTCTTCCCGGGATACCAGTCCGTACCGGCAGCATCCGGAAACAGATCCTTGGACAAAGCATTCACGGAGGAAAGATCATTCAGCCCCGAACGATCCGGCTCCGGAATGGAATACGTCCATTTCCCGTCCACCAGAGCAGCCGTTGCCTCCCCCGGATTTTCCGGCGTCAGAACGACCGCTTCCGTTTCGGTTTCCTCTGTCGGTTCCGTTTCAATGGGTGCCATGGTTTCGGCAGCTTTCTGCACCTCTGCCCGTTCCACCCCGCCGGTTTCGCTGACTTTGGCCGTATTTTTGGCACAGGCCGCAAAGAAAACGCTCCCCGCCATCAGCAGAGACAACAGTATATGTACAGGTCGAATCTTCATAGGACCTCCCGGATATTTTACAGAATTCTACAGAATTATTGTATCACAGACCCTCTGGGATGTCAATGGAAAATCCCGGCACCGGGAAAGATTTACATTTCTGTACCCGCCCCAAAGCAAAAACGCCTCTTCCGAAGAAGAAGCGTTCCGATATCCATTTTTCCGTCGTCCAACCGGATAAACCCTTACCGTTCTTCCCGGAAGTAAGCGATCCCCAGAGAAGCCGGCGGCTGGTTTTCCCGTTTCTTGTGGAGACTGACCACGATCAGCACCACGATGGTGACCATGTAGGGAATCATCTGCACCAGGTCAATGGCATAGGTGGAAATGGTGATCCCCAGCAGGTTGGGCAGATACTGATAGAGCCAGTACAGTACCCCGAACAGATACGCACCCCAGATGCCGTTCAGCGGACGCCATGTGGTAAAGATAACCAGCGCCACCGCCAGCCAGCCCAGAGCTTCGATCTGATCGGAGGTGTTCCATATCCCGTTGTTGTAATCCAGAATATAGTACAGACCGCCAAGACCGGAAATCCCCGCACCGATGCAGGTGGCCAGATACTTGTACAGCGTTACATGAATCCCGGCAGCGTCAGCGGTTGCAGGATTTTCCCCCACAGCCCGGAGATTCAGCCCCACCCGGGTCCTGTTCAGCACAAAGTGAAGAATCACAGCCATAATGATGGCCATATACACCAGAAAACCGTAGGAAAGGAAGATCTTCCCGAAAATCCCGGTGGAATCCGCCCCCGGCAGAATCTTGTAGGCAAAGGCCGCATTGGAGAAAGGAGCAGAGGAATACCCGGACTCGTTCAGAAGGAATTTCCCACCGAAGTTGGCAACCCCCATCCCGAAAGTGGTCAGGGCAAGACCGGTTACGTTCTGATTGGCACGGAGGGTAATGGTCAGAAAACTGAAGATCAGCCCGCCGAGGGCAGAAGCCGCGAAAGCAGCCAGCAGCGCCAGCAGAACACAGACAAATGCATTGGGGTTTGCCGCATGGTTTTCATACAGATACCCGCACAGATACCCGGCATAGCCCCCCAGATACATGATCCCGGGCACACCCAGATTCAGGTTCCCGGATTTTTCCGTAAGGGTTTCCCCCATGGAGCCGTAGAGAATGATCGTCCCGAAGGGAATGGCACGGATCAGCCATGCAATCAGATTGTTAAGCATTCTTCGCACCGCCTTTCCGGAAGATCAGCTTGTAGTTGATGAAAAACTCACTGCCCAGGATGAAGAACAGAATCACACCGGTGACAATGTCCGACATATAGTCGTTGACCTGGAAAGCAGAGGCAATGTCGCTGGCCCCCTTGTCCAGGAACACCAGCAGGAAGGAGATCAGCACCATGTAGAAGGTGTTGAACTTGGCAAGCCACGCCACAATGATAGCCGTGAAACCGTTCCCCCCGGCAGAAGTGGTGCTCAGGCTCATGTCCTTGCCCGCCAGAATCAGGTACCCCGCCAGACCGCAGATGGCACCGGAAATGGAAATGGTGCGGATCATAACCTTCTTCACATCGATCCCGGCATAGCGGGCAGTGTTTTCGCTTTCGCCCACCACGGAGATCTCATACCCGTGCTTGGTGTATTTCAAATAGATGTACATCAGGATGGTCAGAACGAAGACCACAAGAATATTGATGGTGTACCGCTGCCCGAGAATCATGGGGAACCAGCCCGCCTTCGTACCCATGTTGATCAGAGCCATCTTGGCATTGTCACCACGGAAGAAGTTGGTGCAGCAGGCCACGATGCTGGTGGCCACATAGTTCATCATCAGGGTAAACAGGGTCTCATTGGTGTTCCAGATGGCCTTGAAGACCGCCGGAATAAACGCCCACAGGGCGCCGCACAGCACACTGGTCACCAGCATCACCAGCAGCAGCAGCCAGTTGGGCAGGGTATTCCCCAGATAGATCATACAGACCGCTGAAGCAAGTCCCCCCATCAGGATCTGCCCCTCCGCCCCGATGTTCCAGAAACGCATCTTGAACGCCGGTGCCAGCGCGATCCCGACAATCAGCAGGGTGGCAAGGTCACGGAGTACCCACTTGAATTTCATAAATGTCCCGAAGGAACCGGCAAACATAACGCCGTACACCCCAAAGGGATTCAGACCGGTGATCAGAAAGATAAAGATCCCGTCCACCAGCAGTGCCGCCAGAATGGCAATGGCACGGATGAAAATCTTCTTTTTCAGAGACAGATCGTTCCGCTTCGCCATGCGGACAAAAGGTTCTTTTACGTGCGCCGCAGCATTCATTCCGTCATTCCTCCTTCCGCAGGATCCTTCCCGCCCACTTTGGTCATCAGAAGACCCACTTCTTCCTTGGTGGCACCGGATACGATACCGGATACCTTACCGCCGCAGAGCACCAGGATCCGGTCGCACAGCTCCACCAGTACGTCCAGGTCTTCCCCGACATAGATAACAGCCACGCCCTTTTCCTTCTGCTCGTTCAGCAGCCGGTAGATGGCGTAGGATGTGTTGATATCCAGCCCTCTCACCGCATAAGCCGTCATCAGCACCGCAGGCGCCGCCGCAATTTCACGACCCACCAGCACCTTCTGCACGTTCCCGCCGGACAGACGACGTACAGGCGTGTTGATACCGGGAGTCACCACTTCCAGGTCTTCCTTGATTTCTTCCGCCAGAGCCTTGGGTGCCTTCCGTTCAATGAAGAAGGATTTGCCGTCCTCATAGCTCTTCAGCATCATGTTGTCGGTCATGCCCATGGAACCTACCAGACCCATGCCCAGACGGTCTTCCGGCACGAAGGACAGATGAATGCCCAGTTCCTTGATCTTCCGGGGGTTCTGCCCCACCAGCGGAACCGGTTCGTCCCCGTTTTCGGGATCCATAAAGGTGATGGAAGACTGTTCGCCTACCAGCTGCAGCCCGGCAATGGCTTCCAGCAGTTCTTTCTGCCCGGAACCGGAGATCCCGGCGATCCCCAGGATTTCCCCGCCGAAGGCTTCAAAGGATACGTCATCCAGTACGGTAACGCCTTCCTTGTTGACACAGGATACCTTTTCCACAGCAAGGCGGAGCTTCTTGTTCTTTACCACCGGACGGTCGATGTCCAGCGTCACCTTCTTGCCCACCATCATTTCGGTCAGGGAAAGCTCGGTGGCGTCCTTTGTCTCCACAGTGTCCACATATTCACCCTTCCGCAGAATGGCGACTCTGTCGGACACGGCCAGCACCTCGTGGAGCTTATGGGTGATGATGACCACGGACTTGCCGTCTGCCTTCATTTCCCGCATCACCTGGAACAGTCTGTCCGTTTCCTGCGGGGTCAGTACAGCGGTAGGTTCGTCCAGGATCAGGATATCCGCCCCCCTGTACAGCACCTTGACGATCTCCAGGGTCTGCTTCTGGGAAACGGTCATGTCGTAAACCTTCTGATCCGGCGTGATGTCAAAGCCGTACCGGTCGCAGATGGCACGGATCTTCTCCACCGCACCCTTCATATCGAATTTTTTGCCTTCCTTCAGTCCCAGCACGATGTTTTCCGCCGCCGTGAACACGTCCACCAGCTTGAAATGCTGATGGATCATCCCGATGCCCAGGGCAAAAGCGTCCCCGGGAGAACGGATGGCGGCTTCTTTCCCGTTCACGAAGATCTGTCCGGAATCGGGATAATAGATCCCGGCGATCATGTTCATCAGTGTCGTCTTTCCGGAGCCGTTTTCCCCCAGCACGGAAAGGATCTCGCCCTTGCGGATGTCCATGGAAACATCCCGGTTGGCCACCACAGGTCCGAAGGTTTTGGTGATATGCCGTATTTCCAATGCGTTTTCGATCATGATGTAATTCCTTCTGTCCGTTTTTTGTCAGACCGCATAGTTATGACAATACTGTTCATATTATAACACAAACCGCGCGGTTCTGTCTATAGTGTTTCAGCGATTTTTCCGTTTTGTTTTAAGCGGAGTTTTTTACTTTTGTTATTATTTTTGGGCTTACAGCGTGCTTGTTTTTGCGTTGCTGCTTGTTTTTGGGTTTGGAGGTTATTTCACCCCGCTGTCATGCGAAATAAAAACCCAAATTCCCCCAAAGAAAAACAAAAAAGAAACCCCACCAAAAAGGCAGAGTTTCTCAAAAAATCCCACACAAGCCCCGCAGGGAGAACAGACATCGCCACGCTCAGTTCTCACCGAGATATGTCTCAATCAGCTCATCGAGCTTGGTCAGATACCCTTTTTCCTTGGACTGATACCGGGATGCAAAAGTACCGTTGGGATCCCGGAAAATCTGCCCGATGGAGTCCAGTGCATAGGAGTGCAGGGTCGCAAAGTCAAAGTATACACCGTTCAGAATGATGTCGAAAATCTCAGCAACATACTGGTCCCGGGCCAGCTTTTCCTTCAGAATGGTGTTGAAGTAAACATCCGTTACCTTCCGGTAGGATTCCGCACCGAAGGCTTCCAGGAACGCACCGGTGGCGTCCAGCTTGTTGTTGGTTACAGGAACAGCCAGCACGCGGGAAGCGTCATGCACCATGGTGCTGTATTCCGCCTGTGCTTCGTCATACTTGGGTGCGGGCAGAACCGCATAATCGCTTTCCATGTCACGCAGGTAAGAGGTCATACCGGCACGGAAGGGAAGGAACAGCAGCTTGTCTTCCTTCATCATGTCGATCCCCTGAAGCTCGCCTTCCCAGGAACCGGGCAGAATGAAGGTACCCTTGTTTTCGTTCAGCAGCTTGTATACCTTTTCATACAGACCGATGGCACGTTCATTGTTGATCACCAGCTTCGGAAGACCGTCAGCATCGTATTCGGTGAATACCATCCGTGCGCCGCCTACCAGATAGTCTGTCTGGCTGATCTTGTGGGAAGCGTAGCCGAAGATGTCCCCTTCATCCTGGACACCGTTGCCGTTGGTGTCCTGATATACGGTTTCCGCAGTCTGGTGCATCAGATCAAAGGTCCACTCCCCTGCCAGCACGGTCTCGTACAGGGAGTCAATGGTGTCGATGGCATTGGTGTACACGGCACTGTTCACAAAGATAACGCCCATGGCACGGAGCATGGAAATGGTGGCATCCCCGCAGAGATAGTACGCACGGTTTTCACCCAGCGCAGAGTTCTCAAGGAAAATCTGGTTCCACCAGGGCTGATCCAGATCCAGATAGGGTACATCGTACACATTCATGTACAGACCCATAGTGGACTGCTTCATCATTCGCCACTGCGCACCCAGAATGATATCATAGTCGTCCACACCGGCAGTGATGGCGGTCTGGGCAGGCTCGGATGCATCGCTTTCATGAATGATATTGTCAATCTTGACGTTCAGACGTTCTTCCACAGCAGTCTGACGGGCATACAGCGCAGAGCACAGGGCTTCCCCGGTATCCTCTTCCACGTAGATCTCATCGTCATGCTCACTGGATTTCCCCTGTATGATCCGAATGGATTCGCCGCCGAAGTCCAGTCCGTCGGGCAGGGTATCAGGCGTGGTGGCCTTGGTCATTTCGGTTTCCACGGGTGCCGTATCGGCTGCAGCGGTGTCTGCTTTTTCCGTTTCTTTTTCACCGGATGCGCAGGAAGCCAGTGCGGGCACAAGAATCAGCGCCGCCAGAAGGAGAGCCAGTTTTTTCTGCAGTTTCATATATACCTCCCAAATGGTTCTGACAATATTACAGAATATAGTATACTACAATCCGAAACTTCTGTCAACTGTCCCCATTGGTTTCCGGCATTTTCACCGAAATATAGTCACTTTGCCCAAGTATTGCGCCGCCGCAGACAGAGCAGATGAAATACTGCCGCCCAGAGTACCGCCACGGCCAGATCCGCCGGATACCACGCACCGCCCCCCAGCACCGCTCTTGCCAGCCTGACGGACGGATACCATGGCAGAAGGGTGCAGACCATCTCAAACCCTTCGCCCAGCAGGGAAACATCCATCCAGCAGCCTCCCAGAAAGGACGCCGCC
>JAFZET010000089.1 GCA_017560565.1 Clostridia bacterium
AGCCCAGCTGTTCTACAGCAGCAGCAGAGTCGCCGCCGCCGATGATGGAGATCGCACCGGATTCAGCTACAGCCTTGGCTACAGCGCGGGTACCGGAAGCGAAGTTTTCCCATTCGGAAACGCCCATGGGACCGTTCCATACAACCGTACCGGAACCGATGATGGTCTTGGAGTACAGTTCCTGGGTCTTTTCGCCGATGTCCAGACCCATCCAGCCGTCCGGAATGGAGTCGGAGTAGATGCGCATGAAGGTGCTGTTTTCGTTGTATTCGCGGGCGATTACGTTGTCAACGGGCAGCAGGAAGTTCACGCCCTTTGCCTTTGCCTTGGCCAGCAGATCCTTGGCCAGATCCAGCTTGTCAGCTTCGCAGATGGAGGTGCCGATTTCGTTGCCCAGAGCAGCGAAGAAGGTGTATGCCATACCGCCGCCGATGATCAGGGTGTCAACCTTTTCGATCAGGTTGTTGATAACGCCGATCTTGTCGGAAACCTTGGCGCCGCCCAGGATTGCAACGAAGGGACGGGCGGGATCTTCCAGAGCCTTACCCATGATTTCGATTTCCTTCTGGATCAGGTAGCCGCATACTGCGGGCAGGTAGTCAGCAACACCGGCGGTGGAAGCGTGTGCACGGTGAGCGGTACCGAATGCATCGTTTACATAGATTTCAGCCAGAGAAGCCATAGCCTTGGCGAAGTCGGGATCGTTCTTTTCTTCAGCAGCGTGGAAACGTACGTTTTCCAGCAGCAGGATTTCGCCTTCACCCAAAGCGGCAGCCTTAGCCTGTGCGTCGGGACCAACTACGTCCTTGGCCAGGGTAACCTTGAAGCCGCGGGCAGCCAGGTCGTCAGCGATGATCTTCAGGGACAGCTTGGTGATGTCCTTTGCACCCTTTTCCAGAGCGGCAGCCTTGGCAGCTTCCTGTTCTTCTGCGGGCAGAGCTTCGATCTTCTTCTTTTCCTTCTTATCCAGCTTCAGTTCAGCGTCCAGAACGTTGTGGGGTCTGCCCATGTGGGAGCACAGGATAACCTGTGCATTCTTGGAAACCAGATATTCAATGGTCTTCAGAGCGCCTACGATACGCTTGTCGTCGGTGATCACGCCGTCCTTAACGGGTACGTTGAAGTCACATCTGACCAGGACTTTTTTGCCGGCTACGTCGATATCTTCGACGGTCTTCTTGTTGTAGGTCATATTTTTAATCTCCTGTTTGGATAATGATTTTTTACCATCCATTACTATACCATATTCTGCGCGGTTTGGCAACAGTTTTTTTGTAAATAGAAGGAAACTTTTGGGAAATTCCTGATTTTTCTCCTGTTTTTCCCTGCACAGAACCAGTATTGCCGCTTTTATGTTCTGACAAACAGTCTGCGGTAAATATCGGACATTTCGCCCCGGGAAATCACATAGGGGCTGTTGGCGTAGTTACCCGCACCCGCTACCAGATCGATCAGCTCTTCCGCCTTTTCTTCCGTCATGGTCAGCTCGTCCAGTCCCGCCATTTTCGGAATCCGCACTGCCATTTCCTCCACAGTGGTGTCCATGGCAACAGCCAGTGCGTCGATGGCGTTTCTGCCGATTTTGGCAAGACGGTTGTAACGGATGAAAGCGCCCTCAAAAACAGCGCACGCCTTGCCGTGGGGGATACCGTAGGTCAGGGTCAGGCTGTAGCCCAGCGGGTGGGGGAAGCCGGTACCCGTGTAGCTGATGGCAACACCGGCACTGGTGGCTGCATACATCAGCCGCTGTCTCTGTCTGGCAGTGAAGCCGCCCGCATCCTTTTCACCTTCCCCGTCATGACCCAGGAACAGAACATCCCAGACCTCTCTGGCGGCAAATACGGCGGCACTCTGGCTTTCTTCCGTGGACTTGGGGGACAGGTAGGATTCAATGGCATGAGCCAGTGCGTCAAGGGCTGTGCTTACACTGTATTCGTGAGACAGGGTGTATGTATACTTGGGGCAGACAAAGCTGTATTTCGGCCAGCTCCAGGGGCTCTTGAAGGTCTTCTTCTTCAGACCGCCGGGCAGGGTCAGGACGGCATAGGGAGCCGCTTCACTGCCGGTTCCCGCCGTGGTGGGGATGGCGATCAGAGGAAGACCGGGGGTGGAAACCTTGTCGGCATCGTAAATATCCAGCACATCCGCTCCGGGATTGGCTGCATAGGCTGCAATGGCTTTGGCACCGTCCAGGACGGAACCGCCGCCGGCAGCGATGACAAAATCACAGCCCTCTTTACGGCAGAAAGAACCGCCTTTATGACAGGTTTCGGCCAGAGGATTTTCCGTGATTTCCGCAAAACGGGCGTAGGGGATGGACAGTTCATCCAGAATGGCTTTCAGATCATCCATGACACCGCAGGCATCGGCACTGTGCCGACCGGTGACGATCAGGGCTTTGCTGCCCAGCCGGAACAGCTCTTTTCCGCCCGTGATGCTTTCATTGCCCAGAAAGATTTTGACGGGCGCGTGGGTAGTGAGATCCATAATTCCTCCCGGTATGGTAAACCGCAGACCGGCACAGAACCGGCATACGGGGTTGTTTTGAATGCAAAAAACTACAGTATAATGGTAACACATTCCCCCGTCCTGTGCAAGAGTGAAACAGTGGATTTTTGTTTGCCGGATGCGGTAAGATTTTGGAAGTTTTAACGAAGGCAAACTGTGCGGCGGAAAAATACGTAAATTCTCAAAGTAAGTTCCACTTCAGCGGAAGCTAGTATGAGAAGAAAGCAGAGTTACTTTTTCAGCAGTTTCGGGGACTGAATCACCTCTTTCGCCACTCCATTAGCTGCTGATGATTCAAAATTCCATATTTTTTGCAGATATTCCGCAGGCTCCCTTCTCCATTCAGGTATGCTTTTACTGCCTGTTCTTTTAGTTCTGCTGTATATTTCTTGTTTTTATGTTTTTTTCTTGGCATAGATAAATCCCCTTAGCTTAGTCTCGAAATTTTTGTTTTTTCGAGTGTCTACTCTAAGGAGATTATATCAAAACACCTCGGTATTTCTGTATACATTTACAGTCTTTCTTTCCAGTAGCGGATCACATCCCGGAAAGCATCCGTGTGGCTCATGTCCGGCTCGCCTTCTGTCCAGGTGGGGCAGATCCATGCGCCTTCCTCGAATTCGTTCCAGGCAAAGGTCAGGATATGTCCCGGCAGTACCTGTTCCCGGTTTTCCTCGATCCAGTCCGCCAGATCCGCAGCACCCGCCAGAAATTCTTCTCGGGAAGCCTGTGCCGCATAGCGTACATCCGGATAGGTACACCAGGGGATCGGATGGAGAATACGGGGCGTGGGATCCCAGCCGACGGTGAACTGGGGCAGCATGGGAACACCGTATTTCTTCCGGTTGTCGTTGACAAAGCGCAGACGGGCGATCAGCTCTTCATAGGTGTCCATGCCGGTGCCGGGTACGGCGTAATTGCAGACGGCGTCCGCACGGCTGTAGTTGCCGTCAGGACTGTCTCCGCCGTTGTTGAAGAATACCACAAAGGGATACGCCCCGCCGATCTTGTCGCAGGCTGCGTGGATACGGTCAATATAGTCCACCCGATAGCCGCCGTACAGACAGACAATGGGTCTGCCGTCGATTTTTTCGTAGCAGTCCTCCTGCATGGCAGATACCAGTCTATTCATATCTCCGTCGGAGTAGATGTGGGAGCAGACCAGAATGGCACACAGGTGGATCCTGTTCCGCAGAGCGCTTGTCATGTGGTGCTTCCGCATCTGGGTGATTTCGTGAAGCATTCCGTCCACTGTGTAGGCAGGGTTGGTGGTGTCGATGGTGTTTCTGTCGATGATCTCATCGGTGTACCAGCAGTAGGCAAAGTAATCGATGCCGCAGTCAATGGCATACTGCAGTTCTCTGTCATAGGACGCCTGATCTCTTACGGGATAGTCGATTTTGTCTTCTCCCAGCACGTTGGCATAGAAGGGCGTGCGGTCCCGGTATTTGGCGGGAGAGAGAGATTTTGTGGCGTGGAAGCCGAAATAGGTGCTTGAAGGAACACTGCAGTCCCAGTTGATCACACCGATACGGAGGCTTGACATAGTTTTCTCCTTTGCACAAAGGCATTTTTTTCCATTATACCGGAAAACGATGGAGATTGCAAGAGGAATTTACCGCAGAAACTTACTCCTGTGCTTCTCAAAAAATGCAAAATACGCCCGTGTATTCTCCAGCTCCCACCAGTTTTTCTCCCGCACGGGCGTGCTGTCCAGATCCAGGATCCATGCATCCGGCAGTGCCAGCAGGAAGGGGGAGTGGGTGGCGATGATCAGCTGACATCCGCAGTACCGCACCAGTTCCGTCAGCATTTCCGCCAGCTTCTGCTGCAGGGCGGGGGCAAGGCTGTTCTCCGGCTCGTCCAGACAGTACAGGGTGTCGTTCTTCAGCTTGGCGTCAAAATACTGGAGCGCCGTTTCGCCGTTGCTTTTCAGTGTCAGATTCTTTCCGGCGTACTGGCGGATATACTGCCGCCTTGTCACCGATTTCCGGCGCGCCTGATGCACTTTGCGGAACCGTTCATAGTCGTCCAGTCCGGTGAGCTGATTGGGCACATCGCTGTGTACTTCCCGGTTGTAGAAGGCACGTTCTTCTTCGATTTTTTCGGAAATCTCCTCGTTGGCGGTACGCATGGCCAGCATATAGTCGAATACATCGTCACTGGTGATAATCCGGCTGCCGTTGGGGATCCGGTACCGGAAGCCCTCGTCATCGTAACCCATTTCATAATTGCAGGCTTCCGCATACCGGTCAAACAGTTCGCCCGAATTGTGGGGGGCGATCCGGTTCAGCTCCAGGCGGGCGGCGATCAGGTTCAAAAGGGTACTCTTCCCGGAACCGTTGGAGCCGTACAGAATGGTGACTTTGCCAAGATCGATCTGCTCAAGACGCTTTTGGGGAAAGATCCGGCAGGGATACAGGTTGTCTATATACCCCAGATCGCCGCCGTTTTCTCTCATTTTTTCGGCAATGAACCGTTCTTCCTGTTCTTCCGTGGGCAATGTGAATCGGGTGACGTACATGGCGTATCTCCTGAAATGCGAAAAAATGTTCTTTTTGGCAGTATACCACATACCTGTGCGTAAGTCAATAGAAAAACATGGTTTTACAGGATTTTTGTTGACATACGGGATGGAATTTAGTATAATGAAGCACGGAATAACATTTGTAAGGAGTACAAATACCATGAAAAAATGGATTACAATGCTGCTTGTGGCATCCATGCTGCTGTCTCTGGCAGCCTGCGGCGGTGCGGAAACCGATACAACGGAAAACGATACGGCAGCTGTCGTGGAAACCGAGACCGAAACTGAAACGGAACCGCTTCTTTCCGATGACCTGCCCGAAGCGGATTATAACGGAAAATCCTATCGGATCGCCGGTTTCGACGGATACACCGATGAATTCTTCGCAGAGGATCTGACCGGGGAAGTGGAAAACGATGCCGTATTCAACCGGAATGCCCGTCTGGAAGAACGGTTCAATATTTCCATCGAAGTGCTGAACATGACAGATGGTGCCGGCGGGAACTACAAAACGCTGGTCAAGTATGTGACTGCAGGGGACGACTATTGTGACGTTACCGCCCAGGAAGTGTGGAACCTGCATATCGCCACCGCCGCCGGAATTTTCCGGAACTGGAACGATACAAAGTATATCAATCTGGAAAAGCCCTGGTGGAACCAGCTCATCAATGAAAACGCCACCTTCAACGACAAGCTCTTTGCCCTGACAGGATCGTATACCGTGACCTATATGACCTCCACCATGGCAACGTATGTGAACTCCAATCTGCTGAAAGAGTACGGCATGGAACAGGATGCGCTGTATTCTCTGGTACAGGAGGGCGGCTGGACACTGGATTACATGGGTACGCTGGCAGCCAGCATGTATAAGGACACCAACGGGGACGGTATCCGGGACAAGGAAGACCGTTACGGATATGCTGCGAACTGGTATTATTCCGATGCATGGTGTTCCGCCTTTGATATTCCCGTAACCGGCAAGGCAGCGGACGGTTCGCTGGAAATCAAGCTGATGCAGGAGAAAACCTATGACGCACTGACCAGAGTGTATCAGCTTTACTTCGAAAACGAAGGTGTATACTTCAAGGAGTCCTGGGACGGTCTGATGGAAGAATTCATGGGCGATATGGCTGTTTTTGTGCCGGGCGAACTGAGAAATGCCTTTAACGAACTGCGGGATATGGACGATCCCTTCGGCGTTCTTCCCAATCCCAAGTATGACGAGAATCAGGACACATACCACTGCCTGGTGGCGGACGGCTATTTTGTCATCGGTATGCCTACAACGGTGCAGGATACGGACTTTGTTTCCATGATCACGGAAGCCATTGCCGCAGAGACCTACATCAACGTATACCCGGTATATTATGACGTAGCACTGAAGTCCAAGTATTCTCAGGATGAAGCCACTGCCGCCATGGTGGATCTGATTGTAGGCGGTGCGGCGTTTGACGTATCCTTCATGTACGGTACCTATATGGAAATGCTGCCCTATATGTTCCGCGGATGTCTCAACGAAAAGACTACCGATCTGGTTTCCAAGTATACAAAAGTGGAACAGAAGATCGAGACTGCCCTTGCAAAGATCTACGCCATGTACGAATAAACTTTTCAAAGAGAACCGGAGTTCCGAAAGGTCTTCGGTTTTCTTTTTTTTGGCGGAACTGTAATTTCCAGAGAAAAAACGGTAGACTATAGTTGAAGACGATCGTACTTCAAAAGGAGGTACAGCATGGAAGACAGTACCATAATCACAATGCTGTTTGCCCGGACAGAGGAGGTCCTGACAGTTCTGCAGGATCGGTACGGCAGGCTGTGTCTGGGAATCGCAAAAAATATTCTGGGAAACCGGGAAGATGCAGAGGAATGCGTCAACGATACGCTGGATGCCCTGTGGAACCGAATCCCGCCGGAGAAACCGGAACCGCTACTGCCGTATATTCTGCGGATCACCCGGAATATTGCCCTGAACCGGCGTCGTGCTTCTCTGGCCCAAAAGCGCTGTGCAGGGGAGAATCTGTCACTGGAAACCATCCGGGAAGAAGCGGGGGATGTACTGGCAGAACTGGCGGTATACGACGGCAACGACGTGGACGAGACCGCACTGCGGGATGCGCTGAACGGATTTCTCGGGACACTGAAAAGGGAAGAGAGGATCCTGTTCCTGCGGCGGTACTGGTTTGAAGACCCGGTACCGGAGATTGCGGCAATGCTCGGGATCACGGAAAACCACACCAGAGTCCGGCTGACAAGACTGAAGGAAAAACTGCGGCGGTATCTGGAAAAGGAGGGAATTATCATATGAAAAGAGAAAACATGGAAAATGCGCTGACGGCGGTGAAGGATGTGTATTTGCTGGAAGCGGCAGAATGTGGGGAAAGAAAAAAACGTATCCGCATGGGAAAAAAGTGGATGATACTGCCGGTGGCGGCTGTGCTGGCGGCATCTCTGATGATGGCGGTCAATGCCATTGTTCCCGTGGATCTGCGTGCGTATCTGCAGAGAACTTTTGGCGAACACTTTGCCATGCTGGAAGGAATCACAGTCATGCCGGAGGATGTGGAGTACAGCTCTTCCGGTGAGGCACTTGCCATGGAACTGAAAGGCATCATGGGAGACCGGCAGGTTCTGATTGCCTTTGTGGATGTAACCGTGCCGGCGGAAAAAGGACTGCCGGAGGACAAATACTATATACAGTTCGGTATGGAGCCTACCGGCAGAAAGAGCAGCTACGGCTGTTCCTACGGTGTTATAGGAAGAACGGAGAATCCGGACGGAAGTGTTACGGTTTCCTGCCGTCTTTCGCTGGCAGACAGCAAGGGCGTGACGGGATCACGGTATGTCATTACATGCAATCGGCTGGAAGCGTGGAATGATGAGACCAGGGACTATACGGTGCTGGCGGAAGGGGAATGGACGGCAGAATTTACGCTGAACTATAAGGATACGACACAGGTCTATCCGGTGGAAGCGGAAGGCGAACTGCTCCTGCATGATACCGGTATCCTGCCGGGGAGGATCAGGGATGAGGATCTGTTCGGTGTCCCGGCAAAGGTATATGAAGTGCGGATTTCTCCCCTGAGCGTGAGTGTGTACTGGAAAGTGGAGGCAGAGGACAAGGCACCGATAGGAAGTAACATTCCCTCGGAGTTTTCGGTCACTCTGGCGGACGGAACGGTAATCAAATACGACAGGAATATACTGTTTGAACCGGTGTTCGGCAGAATGAAGTTGGAAGCAGACGGTACATGGCATCCCGTCAGTGAAGAAGAAATACCGGCAATTTCCATCACAAGAAAGAATTCCGGCAGCAGCACAGGCGGACCGGATGCCCCCTGGTACGGCTTCTGCATCCTGCAGTTTGACGCAGAGCTGCCGGTGGATGAAGTGGTATCCGTCAACGCCGGCGGGATCGTTGTTCCCATTAGATAACAAAAAGAAACCGGAGTCTCTCCCTAAATCGGGGGAAACGCCGGGTCTTACGGTTTCTTACTTCTTATCTCTTACTTACCTCTTACTGCGTCCAGGACACGCCGCCC
>JAFZET010000090.1 GCA_017560565.1 Clostridia bacterium
AATGAATTCTCAGGAATTTTGTATAAACATTTCCTGTTAATCTTGTGAACGATATGTAAATGAATACAGATTCCGCAAGGGATTCTCGTGAAAAGTATTGCCTTTTCCCCCGGAGGATGCTATAATGCAGACAGATACCGACAGAAAGGACATACAGTATGAGCATACGATTTTATCCTGTTCAGGAAAGCAGTTTTCACCACAGCGGATATACCGTGAAGGTGGGCGGCAAAACAGTTCCCACCGATGCGGCAAGAGTTTCCGCCGTACCTTACAACCGCCGCTGGCCGGGGCATCAGCGAACCCTGGATCAGACGGAAATGATTTCGTTTCTGTCGCTGGCTGCTGACGAGCCCCTGCAGTTTGAAATAACACCGGAGACGCCTTTTGAGAATGTGCAGATCCGTCCTCTCTCCCTCGGCATCAAACCGGAGATCACACCGGACGGACGGATTCTTTTTACCCTTCCCCATCCTGCATACTGCACCGTGGAGCCTTACGGGAGACAGAATGTGCTGCACATCTTTGTGGATCCGCTGCCGGAGTATGATATAGATCCTGCCGCTCCCCATACGATATATTACGGTCCGGGTATTCACGATGCGGGACAGATCGAACTGCATTCCAACGACACCCTGTATCTGGAGGAAGGGGCAGTGGTTTACGCCTGCATCAAGGCTGTAGACGCCGAAAACATCCGTATTCTGGGACGGGGGATTCTGGACAACAGCCGGAATCTGGCAAAGATCCTCTTTGCAGCGGATACGGAAAACAACAGCAGTGCGGTAAACAATGCCAAGCGGCAGCACACCATACAACTGGAATACTGTACCCATGTGGAAATTGACGGCATCACCATCCGGGATTCCCTGGTGTACAACATCCGTCCCATCGGCTGCCGGGATCTGACCATCAGGAATGTGAAGATCATCGGCTGCTGGCGGTTCAATTCTGACGGGATCGATATGCACAACTGTGAGGATGTTCTCATCGAACATTGCTTCCTGCGGACCTTCGACGATGCGATCTGCGTCAAGGGATTTGACTGCTATTACGAAGGGGATGTGGAAGCCGCCGTGAATGCCGCCATGTACCGGAACGGCGAATCTTACGATGTGTTCCGGAATGTACTTGTACGGGACTGCGTGATCTGGAATGACTGGGGCAAGGCTCTGGAAATCGGTGCGGAAACACGGGCTGAAGAAATCTGCTGTATTGTCTTCGAGGACTGCGATGTGATCCATACCTGCGGACCGGTACTGGACTGCTGCAATGTGGACTATGCGGATGTACATGATGTAACCTTCCGCCGGATCCGGGTGGAGCTGGACGAGATCATCCCGCCGCCCCGGTATCAGTATCTGGACAAAGAGCCTTACGGAGAAATCGCCCCCGGTTTTGTTCCTCCTGTAATCCGTGCCGATGTACAGTTTCACCACGAATATTCAGCCGGCGGCACCAGACGGGGTATCAACCGGGATCTGCTGTTCGAGGATATTGAAGTTTTCGGCGACGTTGTGCCGGTATTCGGATTTGCCGGGTACAGTGAGGAAGCCTGCTGCCGGGATATTGTCATCCGCCGTGTGTATGTTAACGGAACGCTGGCGGAAGCCCCTGGTGCGTATGCCCTGCACATCGGAAACCATTGCCGGAATATCCGGTACACGCTGACAGAATAACAAGGAGGTGCGCTTATGTTTTCCTGCTCCCGATTCGTACATGATTATGATAAGTCCGTTTTCAAATATGAAGAACCCCTCTCCGGGGATTATTCCGTCACTGTCAACGGTGAGGAAGTACCCGTTTATACCTGCCGGATCTCCGCTTATCCGCTGAACCGGGTATGGACAGGTCATCAAAGACCTTTCTGCCAGTCCGAGGGGGCATCTTTTGTGAATCTTGTCAGTGATGAGCCGGTTACACTGACTGTCAAAGTCAACCTGCCCCATAAAAAAATCCTGCTCAAGCCCTATTCCAGAGAGATCATACCTGTGGAAAAGGACGGGGTATACACATTCACTCTTCCGGAAGAAGGTCAGTTTGTTCTGGAAGCGGACAGCTATCATCACTGTCTTTACATCTTCAACAGCCGTCCCATTCCCTGCCCCGATCCCGCTTCTGTGACCCATTATTTCGGTCCCGGGATCCACATGCCCGGCAAGATGATCCTACATGACAACGAAAGCGTGTATGTGGACAAGGATGCTCTTGTGTTCGGCTGTATCCTGGCAGAAAATGCGGAGAACATCCATATTTTCGGCAACGGGCTGATGGATGATTCCGGAGAAGAACGTTTTTTCATCCACTGCTACGAACCCTTCACCAACGGAAACCTGAAATTCTATGACTGCCGGAACGTGAAGATCGAAGGGGTCCTGTGCCGGAATTCGGCAATCTGGTGTCTGAATCTGTTCCACTGCTTTGATGTGGATGTGGATGGGATCAAGATCTTTGGTCAATGGCGGTACAACACGGACGGCGCAGACATTGTAAACTGTCAGAACATCACCATCCGGAACAGCTTTATTCATTCCTTCGATGATACCGTGACCATCAAGGGGATCGACCGGTATGCGGACACCAACAATGAAAATATTCTGACCGAAGGATGCGTGCTTTGGTGCGACTGGGGCAAGACCTGTGAAATCGGGATCGAAACCGCCTGACGGGAGTATAAGAACATCGTTTTCCGGGACTGCGACATTCTCCGGGCGGGGCACACGGCACTGGATATCCAGAACGGTGACTGTGCGGAAGTTTCCGGTATCGTTTTTGAAGACATCCGTGTGGAATACAACAGCTTTGACACAAATGCCCAGTACCAGCACACGGACGATACCGTATATGACCAGCAGAATGTGATCCAGATTCCCGCACTGATTTCCTTTGCCAATCACCGGTTCCGCAATCCCGGCAATGCAGCTGCATGGGGGATTCCGCTGGATCTGCTGGCGGACATCGATCTGACCGGCATCCGTCAGGGAATGATCCGTGATGTGGTCTGCCGGAACATCCGGGTATACTACGATGAAGCCATTCCTCTCCGTGACGGGAAGTACAATGTACCCATTTATATCCGTTCCTGCCTGGGTGGGATCACGTATGAGAATATCCGCATATCCGGCATCACAGTGAACGGCGCGGCTGTTACAAAGGAAAATGCGGTTCTCGGGGTGGATGAGAATGTGAAGGGGTTTGTTCTGGAATAATTGACATAAAGAAAACTGACATCGTTTCCGGTGTCAGTTTTCTTTATATTTCCGTTTATTCCGCACAGATACGGTCGATCACGACCAGCTCTTCAGTGGAGAGAGGACTGCCCTTCTGTGCGCCAAGGTTATCCAGAATCTGTTCCGGTTTGGAAGCACCAATGAGCACGCTGGTCACATCACTGTCTTTCAGCACCCATTTCAGTGCCATCTGCGCCAGGGTTTCCCCACGCTGCAATGCCAGATCGTTGAGCTTTCCGACCCGTTCCAGCGTTTTTTCGCCCAGCGAGTTCCTGTTCAGGAATCGTCCGTCGGTCATGATGCGGCTGTCTTCCGGAATCCCGTTCAGATACCGGTTGGTCAGCAGTCCCTGTGCCAGCGGGCAGAATGAGATCAGACCTTTTCCCAGTTCCCGGCAGGCATCCTTAAGACCGTTCTGTTCTATGGTACGGTTGAATATATTGTAGGAATTCTGGTTGATCACGAAGGGGCATTTCAGTTCTTCCAGAATGGCGGCGGCTTTTTTCATCCGTTCACCGTCATAGTTGGACAGACCCACATACAGTGCCTTACCGCTTTTTACGATGGAATCCAGTGCCCCCATGGTTTCTTCCAGCGGAGTTTCCGGATCCGGTCGATGGTGGTAGAAAACATCCACATAGTCAAGACCCAGGCGTTTCAGGCTCTGATCCAGACTGGCAATCAGGTACTTACGGCTGCCGAAATCCCCATAGGGACCAGCCCACATACCGTAGCCCGCTTTTGTGCTGATGATCAGCTCATCCCGGTAAGCGCCCATTTCCTCTTTGAGAATTCTGCCCAGATTGGCTTCGGCACTGCCCGGTTCGGGACCGTAGTTGTTGGCAAGGTCGAAGTGCGTAATACCGTTGTCAAAGGCAGTGAAGCAGAGCTTCTTCATATTCGCCATGGCTGCAGTATCGCCAAAGTTGTGCCAGAAACCGAGGGATACCACCGGCAGTTTCAGACCGCTTCTGCCCAGCCGGTTGTAGCGGGCGTTATCATATCTTGTACTGCTTGCTTTGTACATAGCCTTTTCCTTTCGCTGTTTATTTCAGGAACAGTTCCACAACGGGCACGATCACCGGCGGTTTTACCACAGGCAGTCTCAGCACCATCAGATTGTCGCTCTGGGTCTTCCCTTCGCTGAAGTGTTCCACTTTATCCTGGAACAGCAGCTCACTGCCGTCGTGGAGGAACTGGGCGTATTCCACCTTTCCGGCAAATCCCGGCAGCTCCAGGAACTGGAAGGGATATTCAAACAGGTGGATATACAG
>JAFZET010000091.1 GCA_017560565.1 Clostridia bacterium
AAACTTCCCGCAGATCATGGAGCAGATGGACGGTTTGCTTGACGATGTGGTGCGGCTGTGCAGTCACGATGGACATATATTCGGTGTGCCAAAGAGCTTCTATATCATGAACACGATGTTATCCTATGATGCAGAACTTCTGGATGAATTGGGAGTGACACTCCCCGATGATGATTGGACATTTGCCGATTTTTATGAGCTTGCAAAGGAAGTGCGGTCGGGGAACGTATACCTCAGCGGCAGTCTGCCTCTTTCGCTGTGGGATTATATGCATCAGTATTTCGATCCATACGGAAGCGGAACGCTGAACGATGACGGTACCGCCCTCCGAGAATATCTCACCCTTTATAAAAAACTGTCTGACGAAGATCTCATCTATTCAGGAACATACAGTGAAGAACGGGAGCTTGTCGCAAGCGGTGAATTGCGCATTTTGCTTGGCAATGCAAGCTCGGATTTTGTCTGGAAACGCACAGATGTCATCCTGCCGCCATCCTTCAACGGGGAGCGCATTTATACGGTGAACAATCCGTATCTGATCATGAACCCAAAATCCCAGAATAAAAATGCCGCCGCAACGGTCATTGCAGAGTATCTTGATCCCGAAAACCGAATGCTTTCCATGTCAAACTGGGGTGGCTATATTTACAAGGACATGAGTGTGTATACGCATTCAATGGTCTATTATGCGAATCATGAGGAATCCTGGGACAATGCCGATGAAGAACGCAGAGCAGAGATGCTGCAGGAGATCGAAGAACGGCGCGCCGAATACACAACGAATGATCTTGTCAACATGGATGAAAAAACCGCGCACAACTTCGGACTGTATCTGGAAGTCCTCAAATATGCGAAACTCGGTCCGTCCTATGTGGACGAATGGCTGAGGTTTGCGGCGGATGAGCAAAGTAAATACTTAAATGACCAGCAGGATCTCGACTACACCGTACAGCGTATCATAGACCGCGCAAAGTTAATTTTGGATGAATGATATGACAAACAAAGCAGAAAAAATATGGATCGAATACAGCCGACTGATGCTGTACATCGCCCGGGGATTCTTCTCCGATGAGCAGACCGCGCAGGACGCCGTGTCGGAAGCGATCATCCGGATCATCGAGAACATCGACCGATTCGAGGAAATTCCGTCTCCTCTGGCAAAGGGACTGGTGATCATCATCACCAAAAACATCTGCCGGGACAAAATGAAAAAAGCCGATCTTCCCACGACAGAACTGGGTGAGGAAGCGGACTTGTCCCCATCCCCGGAAGCACTGGTGATCTCCGAAGAAACCGTTGCGGGCATCATGGCGTGCATGGCAAAACTGCCGGAACAGTACGCCGACATTCTGCGGCTGAAGATCGTGTACCATCTGGACGATCACCGTATCGCCAAAGTGCTTGCCATCAAGCCGCAGAACGCAAGAACCAGATTGTCCCGTGCGCGTGCGGCTCTTATGAAACTGATGAAGGAGGAGAATCTCGTATGAACGAAACCGAAAAATACCTGCTGGATGCGGCGATTGATCTGGCAGTGACAAAAGAATTCGATGAATTCACAAAACTGGATGCAGGGGACACCGAGCTTCCGGCAGCCCTTGACAAACGGGTACGGGGAATCCTCCGGCGTAAGAAATTCACGCAGTTCTGTATGGATAACATCCGTGTTGTGGCGGCAGCGTGCCTCTGCATTCTTGTGGCAGGCATCGGCATTGGTGTTCCGCTGTACGTGGAAGCCACCGAAAACGACTACTATATGCAGACCGAACAGGATATGTACAGAAACAGCATCTCCGTCCAGTTCCTGTGCAAAGAGGAAGAAGCGCCTGCTGAAAAAACACTGAAGCCCAATTCTGCAGCAGAGGTACTCGAAAACTTCAACCTTGTTCGTACCTATTCCACGGATTCAGTGTACATCGAAGAATACGATGGTGTACGCTATGAACAGACGGCACTTCATGCCGAAGGGCAGTATATTCTTCCCACAAGGGATAAAAGCATCCGCAATATTGTAATCAATGACTATATGGCGGTTCTGGTATTCGATGCAGGTGAAGCGGCGATTGTCTGGCGGGACGATGCGTATTCGTATCTGCTGGAAGGGCGCATTTCCAGCGACGATGCCATGCGGTTCGCGAGATTGATTTGTGAATAAGTAATAGGTATGGGACATTAATAGTGGTTGTACACCATTGAATGGCAAAACTCCTGTTCTGAATCGGAATGGGAGCTTTTGTCTGTAAAGGGTGGAAATATTTATCGAAATGTGTTATAATATAAAAACTGACACATAAATGGAGACAACTATGATGAACAACTGTTACGAACCGGATCGTGAGGAGACGATAGATAAAATCCTGTGTAATCGCTGCAAGCACCGGCGTAAAGGGATCACCTGTGACGCATTCCCGGATGGAATTCCGACAGAGATTATCCGCAGCGGTGAACATTTTCTCCCTGTTGACGGAGATCATGGGATTGTGTTTGAGGAAAAAGCTGTTATCGGTAAATCGATCACAGACTATAGTAAAAGAATATATCGTTGAAAAGGTGCGGTTCTCCCAATTCGTGGGTAAGACCGCCTCTTTTCATATGAATGAATTATGCCTGTATAAATTTGTATACACAGGGAACTTTGGGATCGAAAGAACGTCTATACATATAGTTACACACAACATATGTACAGACGTTTTTCCTTTCAACAGACAAGGATCCAACAGGAGGCGTTATGAAATACCATTCTGTCATTCTCATTCTGCTTTTGAGTGCAGTATTCCTGCTGAACAGCTGTAATACGATGCCGATGGAAAATGCCGGAAGCCAGACAGAGCAGGGAACAGAATCTGTGGAAACAACAGATTCTGCTGCGGTACAGGAAGAAAAAGAGATTGTAGAAGAATTACCGGAAGAAGAGATACTGCCGGAAGAAGAAATATGGATAGAAGAAACACCGGAAGAAGAGATCATACCGGAAGAAGAAATATTGGCAGAAGAAATCGAAGTCGTGATCCCGCAGACAGATCCTTCGGAAGAACCTGTGCTGAAGCTGCCTGTGGACAGCACACTGGATCTTCCGAAAGATTTCATATATCCGAAAACCGATGGTTCCACTTCGACGATCAACCTTGAAAATGCGGTGAGAAAAACGATTTTCGGCGAAGAACAGCAAACCGCACATACCAAAACCTACACGGCATTCGACAATCTTGTCAACGACAGATGCGAGCTGATTTTCATTACACCCCTGTCCGCCAGGCAGCTTCAGACAATGGAAAATATCGGCTTCAGGCATGAGGCAGAGCCTGTTGCCGGTGAAGGGTTTGTATTTGTTGTCAATCAGAACAATCCTGTAGATACACTCACTGTCGAACAGATCAGGGGAATCTATTCCGGTCAGATTACCAACTGGAAAGAGGTAGGCGGAAATGATGCCCGGATCATTGCCTATCAGCGAAATACGGATTCCGGCAGCCAGAACTATATGATTTCCTTTATGGGCGATACCCCGTTGATGGAGCCTGTCACCGATGTGATTCCCGCCTCCATGAGCGGCATTCTCGATGTAGTGGCGAATTACGATAACGGTATTGATGCCATCGGCTATTCGGTGTACGCTTATTCCGACGGGATGTATGAGAACATTTCTGAGATCAAGTACATCAAGGTAAACGGTGTGGAGCCATCTCTTGATACTCTTGCGGACGGAAGCTATCCGCTGCTTGGGTATAACTATGCGGTTTTCTCTGCAGATGAGCCGGAGAATTCCAGCGTCCGTGCTCTGGTGAAATGGATGCAGTCTGATGTCGGACAGCAGGTGATCGCCGAGGCAGGATATATCCCGTACCGACAGGTGGATGGACTTACTTTACCCGAGCCTGCTGCGAAAACGCTGTATATGGCAGAGGCCTCATCGGGGATTCCACAGCCGGAAACCATGGCGGATTACTACTACCAGTGCAATCGGGTTCCCGAATCCTTTACAACCCCCGGACTGGATGAAAAGGTGCAGAACTTTATCGCACAAGCCGAAGCTGAACTGAAACAGATAGATGAGGAGAAAATGCGTGCATATCTGTCAGGTCGTGTGCCGTATGGATATAGTCTGCGATTCAATACCGAAAAAACACTGGTCAACGGGTATCTGTCCGTAAAAGTCGGATGGGTCTATGATCTGGGGTTTCAGGATTCTCCCTATTATTACTATGATGTCCGTACTGCCGTATTCGATATCTGCACGGGTGAGCAGCTGGAGCTGTCCGAGCTGTTTTTCGATGGTGTGGATTTTGTCCCCCTGCTGAACCGGTGTCTCGCGGAAGAAGCAGTGTCTCCCTTTTCCGGATTCGGTACGACCCATGATATGCTCCGCGATTTCACAGGACTGTATGAAGGGGAATTTACCTTTACCGCCGACAGTATCATCTTCCGGCCCGGCGGTTGCTTTGCCGATGGAGTTGAACTTTCCATCGCATCTCTACGGGAATATATGGTGACAGGGATTCCGCGGGATATGGCAGGGTATGCAGATCCGGAAACGCCGGTCTATAAGAAAATCAGGCTGTATGATACCGGAGATCTCACCGAAGTGAAAAATGATATCACCATCTGGTATCTGGACAGCGAAAATACAATCCTTTCCGAAGAAGTTTGCGGCAGAGTCAATGCTTTTATCGATTCTCTTTATGAAACATACTTTACCGAGGAGAAACTGATGGCGGCGGCAAAGGAAAAAGGTATCGAAGCAGATGGTGTATATGTGGGACCGTGGCCGGATTTTACTACCTCACTGCACGGACACCGGTATATCCGGTTTGCAGGTGCGAATACCGCTTTTCCCAGGGGGAACGACGTATCCCCGGGGGAATTCACGGTTGTGGAAGGACACCGGAACCCCTACTATTTCCGATACTTCTTCCATGCCGGAACCGGAGAAGAACTTCGCATCGGAGACCTGTTTGCGGATGGCTGGGAGAACAGTGTGAAAACATATGTTTTCGACGAAAACTACGCAGACTGGGACGAAAGTACGTGGAAGGAATACACAGATACACCGGACTGGAACACCTGCCGGGTTCTGGAAATCTCCGATTATGATTCTGCACCCTATCGAAACGGAGATCTGAGCGATCTGGAAATTCCCGTCACGGTATATATGGAAGCAGAGAACGGAGACAGAATTGCGGTAAGCGTACAGCGGGAATACATAAAGTAAGGAGGGATTCCAATGACCGGAAAACAGAAGTGTAAAATTCTGAAAGAAATCCGCAGGCAGATTGCCGCGCAGAACGACATCCGCTATGTGATCGAAGAATGCAGGCATCAGGGAAACTGCCGCGGAACCTGTCCGAAATGCGAATGGGAAGTACAGATGCTGGAGAGCGAACTGGAAAAACGCAGAAAATCCGGGAAAAAGGTGGTACTCGCCGGAATATCCGCCGGTTTTCTTCTCACATCCTGTTCACCGATTGATACGGTAAAAGAGCTTGTCCGCTCTGTTTCCGGGCCGCTACAGGGAGATATGATGGCGGAAACCACGGAGACCTATGCAGAACTGATGGGAGAAACCGTCGACGAAGAGGAAATGCTGGCAGGGGAACCGGCTTATACGGAAACCGAAATCGAAGAAAGAGAAGCTGTTGCGGAAGAGGTAACGGCAGGAATCTTACCACCGGAAGATGAAACAGAAAACTGTGAGATTACGGAAGAAACGGAAGAAGAATATCTGATAGCGGGCGGGATTCTGCCGATAGATCAGGAAGAAGAACCTGTGATCGAAGGGGATATCTGGTATCCTTCACCAGAAGAAGAGGAACTGTCATGACTGCTGTATTTCCGACTGCGGCAATCTCACGACTGCGGATGGCGACCGATGGAGAAGGGATTACCACACTGGTCTGTGCCTGGGGGTGTCCTCTGCGGTGCAGGTATTGTCTCAACAAATTCACATGGGACGAGAGTACGAAAGTACGCCGGTACACACCGCAGGAGCTGTATGATAAAGTCAGACTGGATTCCCTGTATTTTGAAGCAACCGGAGGAGGGGTGACCTTCGGCGGAGGCGAACCGCTGTTGTATGCTGATTTTTTCCCTGCGTTCCGTGCGCTTTGCGGTACAGGATGGAAACTGTACGCAGAAACGAGCCTGTGTGTACCGGAAGAAAAGATAAGTACAGCCGCACGGGTATTGGATAGTTTTATCGTGGACATCAAGGACACCGATCCTGCAGTCTATCGTTCGTATACAGGCAGGGAAGGTTCGACAGCTCTTGAGAATCTCCGTCGGCTGATTACCCTCACAGATCCAGCAAAGATCCGGGTGCGCTTGCCGCTGATTCCGGGATATAATACGGAAGAGAACCGGGAGGGAAGTGAAGCCATACTGCGGAAGATGGGGATAACGGACATTGATAAGTTTGATTACATCATAAGATAACAACCGGCATAACTATTTTATATACTGATTCAGGTGCATCCCGCAAGGAAGGTATGCACCTGTTTTTATAACAGATTCTGCTAAAACCATTGACAAATGTCTGTGCTTGTGTTATACTGAAACCACAGACAAATGTCTTCGGAGGTGTAAGATGAAAACAATCGAACGACTGCCGGAATCGGAACTGGAAGTGATGCTGACGCTGTGGCACAACGAAACGCCGCTGACGGTGGGGGAGATTACAAAACTGCTGGCGGACGCCCACGGATGGAAGAGTGCAACGGTTCATGTTCTGCTGGACAGACTGGGGGAGAAAGGCTTTGTTGCCTGTGACAAAAGCGGATACAAGCATATGTTTACCCCTGCGATCACGGAGGAGGAATACCGGAGAGGGGAAGAGAAGACCTTCATGAAGCGCTTCTTCGGCGGATCTGCGAAAAACATGATCGCATCCCTGCTGAATACCGACGGTCTGACCGATGATGATCTGGAGGAATTGTCAGCTCTGCTGAAACAGCGCAAGGGAGGCAAGTGATGAACGATTTCTTTCTGGGAATTATCGAA
>JAFZET010000092.1 GCA_017560565.1 Clostridia bacterium
CTCCTCCGCTACTCTGATGATCGTGGAAAATGCGGAACGGTTCGGTCTGTCCCAGCTCCATCAGCTGAGGGGACGGGTAGGCAGAGGGGACGCCAAATCGTATTTCATTCTGGTCAGCGACAGTCATGACGAAGGTGCCATGAGCCGGCTGAAAACCCTGAAGGATACCGCAAACGGCTACGAAATTGCCCAGGCGGATCTGGAAATGCGGGGGGCGGGCGATTTTATCACCGGTACGGGCACCAGACAGTCCGGACAGAGTATGTTCCGTCTGGCGGCTTCCTGCCGGGATACGGAATTCATGGAACACACCGCCAGGCTGGCAAGAGAACTGATAAAAGAAGATCCGGAGCTTGCCGGATGGCCCGGACTGCGGGAAAAAACCGACCGGATCCGCACCGAAGGAAGCCGGATAGAAAACTGAACACTACTGTAAGGAGGATATATATGAACGCCAGAACAACAAAACAGGATTTTGCGGCAGCGGCACGGGTATTTTCCCTGTGGAACGCTCCTCTTGCCGATCTGCCCCTTCGGTTTACCTACGGCGGGAAGGAGTATCGGGGGATGCCGGAGAACTGCCGGATCACTCATGAGCTGACTGACACGAACATCATGCGGGCGGAATACACTGCACATCTGGAAGCAGGGCTGGAAGTGAAGCTGACCTGCCTGGAATACAGGGACTATCCCGTCAGAGAGTGGGTCGCTTCCTTTACGGCTGCGGGGGAGGGGGAAGCCCTTCTTCTGGAAAATGCAGTCATCGGCGGTCAGCTTGACGGGAAACCGACCTCCTTTGTCTGCTCAAACGGGGATACCTGCCGGGATGACGGCTACGAATGGTTCACGGAGACCTTTGCAGACAAATCCGACCTGACCATCGGTCCGGTGGACGGTACTTCCTGCAACGGTGCTGCACCCTATATGCAGATCCGGATGGAAGACTGTGCCCTGCGGATCGGGATCGGCTGGCCGGCTATGTGGTCTGTCACCGTGTCCAAAGACGGGGAATTCACCGTGGGACAGAAGCGGTGCCGTATGGTGATCCGTCCCGGCGAAACCATGCGTACTCCCCGCCTGACCGTGCTGGCATATACCGGCGACGAAGACCATGGACGGAATCTGTGGCGGCGGTGGTATCTTGCCCATATTCTCCCCAGAGAACACGGGGAAGGACTGAAGCCGTACGTGTGTATGCACAACTTTATGGCGGACGGCAAACCGGAATTTACCGGTGCCACGGAGGAAAACCAGTGCGGTGCCCTGCAGCGGTATCTGGAAAACGGCATCCGTCCGGATATCTGGTGGGTGGACGCCGGCTGGTACCCCTGCGACTACAACTGGCCCTTCATCGGCACATGGATCCCGGATGAAAAGCGGTTCCCGAACGGTCTTGCTCCTATCGGAAAACTGTGCGAGGAAAACGGCATCCGGTTTCTTCTGTGGTTCGAGCCGGAACGGGTTGTCACCGGCACATGGCTCCACGAAAACCATCCCGAATGGCTCCTGTCCACGTATGATGAAAACGGCAGTCCCCACGGCAACCACCTGCTGGATCTGGGGAATAAAGAAGCCTGGCGCTGGCTTGTGAACCATGTGGACAGCCTCATCAAGGAAAGTCATGTCCATGTCTACCGGCAGGACTTCAATTTCCCGCCGCTGAATAACTGGATCACGGCGGAAGCCGAAGACCGGATCGGTGCGGTTGAAAACCTTCATGTACAGGGCTATCTGGCGTACTGGGACGAGCTGATCCTGCGTAATCCCGGGTTGTGGATCGACTCCTGTGCTTCCGGGGGACGCCGAAACGATCTGGACACCATGCGCCGTGCTGTACCGCTGCACTATACGGACGTAGGCTACGGCAACCATCCCATCAAGCAGAAGCAGCACCGGGCACTGTTTGAATGGATCCCCTATTTCCGCGCCCACAACATGAGCTGGGATAATCCGGATGGCGTATATGACGGCTATTCCCGTCCGGTGGATGAATTTGCCTTCCAGTGCGCCATGACCCCCGCCCTGACCGATATGACAGGCTATCAGTCCGATGAAGCGGGCTTTGCCATGGCGAGAAAGATGCAGCCTGTATGGCGGGAAGCAGCTGAACTGATGCTCCGGGGGGATTATTATCCTCTGACCGAATGCAGGAAAGATCCCGCCGACTGGTACGCCATGCAGTTTGACGACAGCGATGCCGGAGAAGGCTTTGTGCAGGTGGTGCGCAACGTACAGGTAACAGAAGACACATACCGGGTACGGATGCATACCGAACCGGGGAAAACCTACACCTTTACGGATCGTCTCACCGGCTGCAGCTTCACAAAAACAGCGGACGAGCTGGCGGATGGCTTTGATGTGACACTGGAAAAGAGAAGCGGTGTTGTACTGTTCTATACATACTGCTGACCGTTTACCGTACAGACAACGGAAAGGAGACTCACGATGGAACCGATCTTTGCAAAATATATACCCGAAACCGAAAGCCTGATTCTCCCCTGGGAAAATACACGCCTGTATGCGGATCTGCCGGAAACTGCGTTTGCCGCACCGGATGCTGTCCGTTTGGCGGAAAAGCTGTTTGATAAACCCATCCCCGCCCTGCCCGCTTCCCTGTACCGGGAATATTACGAAAACGGCAACCGCTCCCGGTATGAGGCACCCTATTTTGAAAGACGGCGGAATCTCCTGCTGCTGGCGGCGGCGGAAAAAAACGAGGGAAAAGGACGCTTCCTTGACCTGCTGGTGGACTATATATGGGTCATCTGCGAGGAAACCTCCTGGGTGATCCCCGCCCACAACACGCCCCGTCACGGAAAGCGTGAGCGTCTGCCGGATGCCTTCTGGCTGGAAGAGGGAGACGACATTCACTATATCGACCTGTTTGCCGCTGCCACCGGAGCCGATGTTGCCATGGTCTGGTACCTGCTTCATGACGAGCTGGATGCCCTGACTCCTGTGATCACAAGACGGATGCTGGGACTGCTGGAAAAGCGGATCTTCCACCCCTTCCTGCACTATCAGGATTCCATGTGGTGGAAGGGTTCGGGAGGAAATACCCTGAACAACTGGACGCCGTGGATCGTTTCCAATGTGCTGACCGTTCTGCTGCTCTGCGAAAAGGATGACGGCAGACGTACCGCCATCACAAAGGAATCCATGGAAATTCTCGACCGGTTCATCGGCTTCTACAAGAGCGACGGCGGCTGTGATGAAGGTCCCGGCTACTGGACGATGGCAGGCGCATCCTATTTTGACTGTCTGGAGATTCTGTGGGATCTGTCCGGCGGGAAGATCGATGCCTTCGGGAATCCGCTGGTACGCCGGATGGGTGAGTATATTGCAGACGTACATATTACCGGAAATCTGTACGTGAATTTCGCCGATGCTTCCCATCGGATGGGGATGGACGCCGCTCTGATCGCCCGGTACGGCAGAAGAACCGGTTCCCCCAAGCTGATTGCCTTTGCGGCGGAACTGGCGGAAAAAAGCGATTTCCATGCCCTTCCTGTGGGGAGCGGCACCACACCCTACCGTACGTTCCGGGATGTGATCGAACCGCTGCCGGAGCCCTCGGATGTGCGTCCCGAAAACCGCACCTGGTACGATGGGCTGGAGGTATTTCTGGCAAGAGATCCCGCCTCCGGACTGTTCCTTGCAGCCAAGGGCGGACACAATGCCGAAAGCCACAATCACAACGATGTGGGCAATATCGTGGTCTTCCGTGGGGAACATCCCGTGTTCATCGATGCCGGGGTGGAACAGTACACCAAAAAGACGTTCTCTGCCGAACGGTACACCCTGTGGGCCATGCGCTCCCGGTACCACAATCTGCTGGACATTGACGGATGCGAACAGGAACCGGGCGGCAGATACCATGCTGTGCCGGAAGGGACTACCCCCGACAGCGTGACCTTTGCCCTGAAAGAAGCCTGGCCCGGGAAAGCCGGGATCGAAGCCTACACCAGAACCTCTGCCATGGGAGAGGGATGTGTGACCGTTCGGGACAGCCTGACCCTGCAGAAGGCGGCGCCGGTGTGCTGGTACTGGCTCTGTGCGGAAAAACCGGTGGTGGAGGAAAACACCCTGCTTTTCCCTGCGGCGGACTGCAGAGCGGTGTTCACCGGCGGACATTTCACGCTGGAAGCCGAGGAGATCGTGCTGACCGACGGCAAACTGCGGGACGAATGGCAGAGCGATTCCCTCTGGCGGATCTGCCTCCGGTGTGAGGAATGGCAGGCGGGCAGCATGTGCATGCAACTGTCCGTACAGGCGCATTGAGGAATGGAAGCACGATGCCTGATTTGTAAAAAATAGATAAAAAGAGTAGGGGAAACGTGTGAAAATCGTAGGATTCTCCGTTGCTTATAACAGGAAAAAGTGGTATACTTTTGGAAGGTTTTTACTGAATTATTAAAACTGAAGGAGTATCCCACCATGAGCAAACGGATTAGTGCGTTTCTCCTGCTTTGTGCTATGCTGACCTCTATGGCAGCATGCGGCCAGGCACCGGCTGAAAACGAAACCTCTGCGGATCTGAGCGCAGACACCACTGTAACTGAAGAAACTGAAGAAAAGATCGCTGACAATCTGCCCGAAAGAGATTTTGAAGGTAAGACCTTTACCTCCCTGATCCCTGCCTGGACGGCTACCCTGATGGCAGCGGAAGAGCTGAACGGGGAAGTTCTCAACGACGCTCTGTACAACCGTGACAGAACCGTGGAAGAACGCTTCAACACCACCATCGTATCCCATATCGTGGACGACAGCGCTGTGGAAATCAAGAACGTAACCGCCTCCGGTGACGACCTGTACCAGATCGCCAGCGACGGTCTCGTATCCCTGGGTATCAACCTGATGCAGGACTGGTACCTGAATGCCAGAGAAATTCCCTACGTGAACTTTGATCAGCCCTGGTATCCCGCAGAAGTAACCAAGGAACTGACCTACAAGGACGTTACCTTCATCTTCATCAGCGACTATTCCATCGCCAGCATGGATATGACCGACTGTCTGTTCTGGAACCGCGACCTGGCCGAAGAATACGGTCTGGAAGACATTTACGAAGTGGTAAAGGAAGGCAAGTGGACCAAGGACAAGATGGAAGAAATGTGCCTGGGCGTATACCAGGACGTAAACGGTGACGGTACCAGAGACGACAACGACCGTTACGGTATCGCGCTGGACTTCAAGGGCGACCCCTCCACCATCACTTTCTCCTTCGGTCACAGAGTTCTGCAGAGACAGAATGACGGCACCTTCAAGGACGTGTTCTATGACGAAGCACTGGTTGCTCAGGTGGAATGGATGTACAACATGACCCACAACGAAGAAGCAGTCAACTGTCAGGACAAGTGGAACCACGGTTTCAATATGTTCATGCTGGGCAACACCCTGGCCGGCTACGGCAGAATCAACATGGTTTCCTGGGGTATGCGTGACTCCGATATCGACTATGCCATCATTCCCAGACCCATGTACGATGAAAACCAGGAAAAGTATCTGAGCACCCTGGCCGGTTCCGCTGACGCTATGGTATTCCTGAAGACCCTGGGCGACAGAGAATTCGCCGGCATCATTCTGGAAGCTCTGGCCGCCGAATCCTACCGCACCTGTGTGACCGCTTACTATGATAACGTTCTGTCCTACAAGCTGGTTCGTGACGAAGGCAACATGGATATGATCGAGCTGATCATGGACGGCCGTATGTACGACTTCGGTTATGTATACGGTGCCTTTGAATCCCACGGCGGCGGCGCATCCTTCTGGATCAACGACATCGTAAAGGGCAACGGCGACGTAACCTCCTACTACCAGAAGCGCAAGTCCAACTGGGAAAACTACATCGCTACCGTTCTGGAAAAGTTTGACAACTACCAGGGCTGAGCAGAATAAACAGCATAACATATCATGAACAGCCTCGCAAAACCGTGGGGCTGTTCTGCCATTATCAGAAGGGAGCATGAATCATGAAAAAAAGAAGTATCTCTCTGTTTCTGCTGACTGCCATGCTGACCGCTTCTTTGGTCTCCTGCGGCAATTCCCCCGCCGAAACGGAAGCCGATACTGCCGACTCTGCTGCGGAAACCGAAACTGCCGCAGAAACCGATTCTATCGAAGGCAGACAGGCGATGTCTGATAACCTGCCCGAAAAGGATTTCGGCGGGGAAAGCTATAACGTGATCGGATATGATATGAACGTAGGCTACTACATTGCGGAAGAGCTGAACGGGGACGTGGTCAACGATGCCATCTTCAACCGGAATGTCGGTGTTGCGGAACGTTTCAATGTGGAAGTCAACTACCTGGACGGCGGTTCCTATTCCGATACGTCCGCTTCTGTCAAGAATTCCGTAACTGCCGGGGAAAGCGTGTATGATCTGGTGGCATCCCATTATATCCAGATGGGGATCGACGCACTGAACGATATTTACATAGACTTCAACGATGTACCCTATGTGGATTTTGCACAGCCCTGGTGGCTGGATTCCACTACGGATCTGCTGACCTACAAGGGTATTACCTTCCTTGCCTTCGGGGAAATGAGTCTGACCAATACCAACTCCGCTTCCTGTATGTTCTTCAACAAGGACATGGCGGCGGAATACCAGCTGGGGAATATCTATGATCTGGTGTTCGAGGGCAAATGGACCAAGGACAAGCTGGCTGAATTCGGGTCCAATGTGTATAAGGATGTAAACGGCGACGGGATCAAGGATCAGGGTGACATCTACGGTTATGTCATCAGCCTGAAGAGCTTCGGAGACGTTTTTACCGGCAAGCCGATCATGAAAAAGCAGGAAGACGGTTCTTTCGTGGACAACTTCTATGATGAACAGCTTGTCAGCATCGTGGAATGGCTGTATGATCTGGTATACAACCAGCAGTTCGTATATTCCGAAAACGCATGGAACGTAAACTTCAATATGTTCCTGACCGGCAATACCCTGACTTCCGGCGGTCTTCTGCTGCAGACCGGCTGGGGTCTGCGGGATTCCGAAATCGACTATGCCATTATCCCCGCACCCAAGTGGGATGAAAAGCAGGAACAGTATGCCGTGTCTGTCGGTGGTTCCGCAGATGCACTGGCGGTTCTGCGCACAGCAGGAGATCTGGAAAAGATCGGTATCGTGACCGAAGCCCTGTGTGCGGAAAGCTGGAAGAATGTAATCCCCGCATACTATGATATCTCCCTGAAGTATAAGGGTGCCCGTGACGAAGAATCCATCAAGACCCTGGAGATCATCATGGAAAACCGTGCCTATGA
>JAFZET010000093.1 GCA_017560565.1 Clostridia bacterium
CAGGCAGCCGGGGGTGGAATACGGCAATATCCGGTTCTTCGCTGACATGAAACAGACGCATGATTGGCTCCTTTCCGCCTCTCTTCAGGACACAAAAAAGCTCCGGACTTTCTTCCAGAGCTTGGTGGAGATAAGGGGAGTCGAACCCCTGACCTCTTGAATGCCATTCAAGCGCTCTCCCAACTGAGCTATACCCCCAAAGGACGGATATAGTATAGCATATTCCGTCCGGTTTGTCAAGAGTTTTTTGCAAATTTCCCGCAGGATTTCCCGAAAAAACAGAAATTTCCGGAAATCAGTACTGCTGGATCTTCAGGTTCGGGTCGTCCTCACCCTTTTCGATCTTCCGGATCACCACAGGATAGCTGATCTTTTCATTGACCTGCACGATCACCCGATCGCCTACTTTATGTCCCATGATGGCTTTTCCCACCGGGGATTCCTTGCTGATATAGCCGCCGAACACATCGTTCCGCAGGGTGGTCACCAGCGTGATGGTATTCTCTTCGTCGTCCTCTTCATAGAACAGGGTCACTTTATCGAACAGCCCCACGGTGTCCTCCGCATGATCGACCTTGATGACAACGGCGGTTTCGATCATGGCTTCCAGATACCGGATCCGGCTGTTGTTCCGGTTCCATTCCCGCTTGGCGGAACGGTATTCATCGTTCTCGCTCAGGTCTCCCAGTTCTCTGGTACGGCGCACTTCATCCCGCAGCTTGGGGTTCAGCTCTTCCCTGCGCCACCGGATCTCGTCTTTCATTTTCTGTATATCCACTTCGGTCAGTTCATCGTGCATCGTGTATACTCCTTCTTTGCCTCATGCTTTTTCTGTAGTATACCATATATATCCGCCATCATCAAGTTTCATTCTGTAAACTTTCAGACAAACCACTTTTTCAGCTTCGGAAACCGGTCATGGAACACGAAAAACCGATCCCAGAAGCGGCTCCACTGCCCGATGATCCAGCCGTTGATGAGTGCGCAGACAATAGTCCCCCACTGGACGCCCACGAACACGCCCAGCCCGAAGATGGCAAAGGACATCCCCACGGCAAGCAGGCAGCTCACACAGTCATACACGGTTTTGACCACAGAGATCTTCTTCTCCCACCGTTCTGCAAACTCTTTCACGAACAGCTCATACACTTCCGGCGATATGTACGTACGGAACATCAGGGACACGCCCATGGCGCAGAAGACCATCCCCGCCGCATACAGGAAGACACGTGCTGCTATATGCCCCGTAATGCTTTCCGGCACCAGATTCAACACCCAGATCCATCCGTCCAGCACAAAGCCGTACAGCACCGCTGTCACAAAGGAAAACAGATACGACACCCGGAACCGCCGCACTGCCCCAATGGTCAGCACCAGCAGCAGCCCCTGGAATATATATTCCGCCGTCCCAAACGTGACAAACGGCAGGATCGGTTCCAGCCACCGGTGCAGCAGATACGCCGGTGCCACCACCATAGACATCCCCAACGCCGCTTTCTCCATCATTGCAGTAGAAAACGCCAGCACCACCAGCCCTACCACGTATGCCATTTCCGTCGAAAACTTCCGCTTTTGCATTGGTTTTTACCTCGCAGTCAACAATAAAAACAGCTTCTGCACCGTTTGATATAGAAACGGCAAAAGCTGTTTTTTGTAGTATAGCATAGTTTTTTGGGATTGTCAAGGGGGACGGATGATTGTTCTTTTGGGGGCTTTGTATTTTTCTTTGTCTTCATTTTTGCCTGACAGCGGTTAAGATTTGCTTTAACCCAAGCTGGGGGTGTCCCCACTTTGGTCAAAGCAAAATTCCCCCGCTGTCAAGCAAAACAAAAATCCCCCCCAAAAAAGCGAAAAACAAAGAAAAATACCCAGCCCCAAACGGAGC